>NZ_DJBB01000036.1:0-28078 GCF_002429865.1 Empedobacter sp. UBA5987 | reverse complement strand
TAACGTGAGAGTTTTAATGCCAGTTCTTTATTCTTTTTCTATATTCAAATTCACTTTTAACAATGGTTTTTGTCATTCATTATTATCGTCTAAGTCTTCGATACAACGTTTTGCAAGCGCCACTCTGACTGACGATAATAAGAAGCTGAAAATGAATTCTGCTTGATGATTTTTTCGGTTTTCTTAAAAATTGGAGTGTATGAATTTATAAATTAGACAGGCATTTTATGTTTTTGACGCATTAACATACCTCCTATTTTTTACGCTGAACCTAATTTCGGTACAAACTTTAAAAATGAGAAACTATGAAATCTTTTTATTTAATTGTACTTGGGTGTTTTGTATTCAATAGCTGTATAGAAGATGAAAATATTCTAAATGACACCCCGAATCGGTCAGAACGTATTACTCCTTCTTTGAAAGATAATATTAAGGATAGCACATCTTCTAAAAATGATCCTCCTCGGGATAAAGATCCATACATGAGACGTAAAGATGATGAAAAAGGAGACTGATGTTAGATGTTAGATGTTAGATGTTAGATGTTAGATGTTAGATGTTAGGAAGTTATTTTTTATGAATTAAAATACTAAAAGATGAGAAAAATTGCACCGTTTATACAAACGCTCATCTGCTACCTATTTATTGTTTTGTTTATTTATGCAGCGGTGAGTAAACTTATCGATTTTGAAACTTTTCAAACTCAGTTAGGACAATCGCCCTTATTAGCAAGTTATGCGATTACTATATCGCATGGAATTATTGCGATAGAACTTGTAACAGCAGTTATCTTGATGTTTGAGCGAACTAGAAAATTAGCCTTACAAATTTCACTTTTTTTAATGGTGATGTTCACCACCTATATTGTCATTATTCTACATTTCACGGCGTTTACTCCTTGTTCTTGTGGTGGAGTTTTAGAAAAGATGGGATGGACGGAACATTTAATTTTTAATGTAGTCTTTATAGGATTAGCTTTAATTGGCATTAGGATAACAAAATCCTCTCAAACATGGAGAGGTTATATAATTGAACAAACTACTCTTACAATAATCGGAATTGTTAGTGTAATCATTTTGTATAGTTTATCTGAACAAAAATCTCAGTATAACAATTCTTTTACTAGGAAATACATTCCGCATTTAGTAGAAAAACAAACTACTCTCAATTTAGAATCCACAGGTTATTATATAGCAGGTATTGATAGTTGTTATGCTTATTTAGCTCATCCTAATGCTCCTTTATTTCTTAGAACTTATGATTATCATACACAAAATGTAACTAATAATCGGATCAAAATAAAAAATGAGCTACTCCCTTATAAACGAATAATAACATCCGTAAACTTCCCTTACTTCTACTTAGGGGATGGAACAGTAGGAATTATAGAAAAAGGAATATTAAACGATTATACAGCTTCTCTTGAAACTATTGATAATGCTTATTATAATCAATATGTTCCTGGAAAAAATGATCATTTTGGTCTTTCTATAACAAGTCAAAAAACTAAACAAACAGCACTTGCTTTGTTGTATAAAACAGTGGATGGATTTCAACTAAAAATAAACGATACAAGTTTAAAAAGCCATTACGATGGAGCATTTGATATGGATGGATTACTAATTTGGAATGAACAACATCAGATCTTTTTATATGTCTATTATTATAAAAATGAAATTATCATCCTTGATTCTATGATGAATGAAAAAAATGTTATGAAAAGCATCGATTCTTTAAATGAACCAGAACTTGATGTTGCTTTTTATAAAAAAGACCAAAACTATCGATTAGGTCCAAAGACAATTCGAGTGAATGAAACGATAGCTACCTATGGTGATTATCTCTACATCCACAGCAAACGACTGGGAAATTTTGAAGAAGAACACCAAAGTGCAAGCATCATAGATGTATATGATCTTGTAAACAACCATTATCTCCACAGTTTTTACCTCTATCACAAACCTAAACAACAACTTAGGGATTTTAAAATATACCAAAACTCTGTTTTTGCTGTAATTGATAATGAAATTTATCGCTATCAATTGAAAAAATAAATCGTTGCGCAACGCAGGGGAAGACTGAAAACCTGTACAATAGAGTAAGTCACCACATTAAAATTATATAAAATGAAAACAAATTTTCTAAGAAAAACGCTACCTATCGGGGTAGGAATGATGGCTGTTGCTTTTGCATTTGCCACTGAAGGGAAAGCTTCTAATGAATCTACAGGGTATGCAACTGCCTATATTTACAATGATTTAGAAGAATGTGAACTGGTAGATGCCACTTGTAATAACATAGGAACTGTAAGTTGTACAATTGGTTCTAAAGAAGTATTTGAATTTAAAAATGGTACTCAATGTAGTCAAAACTTGATGCATTGGCAACCATAATTTAAAGGAAAGGAGCGTAATAGCTCCTTTCTCTTATTTTAAATATGTATTAAACCAACTTAAGATTGAATCATATAACATTTCTTGATTCTCTTTACGAGTTAAATAATGACCATCGTTATTAAATAAAATCAATTTACCTTCTTTATTTAATTTTTTCATTGCCATATACATATATATGCTTTGATACCAATTTATATTATAATCAGATTTACCAGCCCATAACAATAAAGGCGTTTTCATATTTTCCACCTGATAGAAAGGTGAGTTTCTTATGTAGTTATTTTTATCCGTATAATAACTTTCTTTCATTCGAAACTGCTGACTTTCTAACCTCCATGCTTGCTCTCTAAACCAACCTTCCCATTGTACATCATGCGACCAAGAAACCAAATCCATCACGCCAGAACCCGCTACAATTGCCTTAAACAAATTGGAATGTGTTGCTATAAATGCCGCTTCATAACCACCAAACGAATGCCCTATTAGTCCTAATCTATTCTTATCAATATAAGATCGACTTACTAGTTCTTCTACACTATTTTCTATATTCACGACAATTGATTCACCTAAATTCCCTATTTGATATTCTAAATTGGGTAAAAAAACAAAATACCCATCCAATATATAATTAAGAATGTTAAAACCGTCCTCCGTATGTTTTGTTGGACTTGCAAACTGATTTACTTTATACGTCATATTCTCGTATATATAGTAAATAACAGGATATTGTTTGGTAGGATTAAAATTAGTTGGGTAAAGTAAAATCCCTTTCGATTTGTTTCCTTTTATGTTCTTGTATTCTATACTTTCACTTTTACCTAAATCTAACTTTGCCAAATTGGGATTACTTTGATATACTATCTTTCTTTTTTTCGTAGCCAAATCTACACGCTCTATAACAGGAGATACGTTATACCTAAACTTCTTAAAAAAACACGTTCGTTTGTTAATACATACAGTATTTTCAATTGTATAGGATTCTAAGACAATTGGTAAAATTTTACCTTTTTCAAAAAAAGCAAAACCATTTTGCTCATCTTTGGTCGATAGATCTAACATCAACTTTTGATTGATATCAATGTGAGAGGTATTTTTTCGTTCTTTTTTATTAAATCTATAACTTATATCCCCATTACTAGCTGTTAACCTTTTAGCAGTACCATTTTTTATATCATACATCCAAATATCAAACTCATCATACACAAATACTTCATTTTCATTTATAGCCCACCCTTCTACTCCATATGGTGTTGGATGTTTATAATACATATCGTTTGTTTTATATAAAGAATAATTTGATGGTATGGTAATCTCAATGTGCTTATCATTTACAGTATCATACCCCCACCATTTTTTATCTTTAAAATACATGATATATTTTCCACTCGGCGAAAACGAAAGATAGTCGTAAGAAAAATAATGTGCCGGAACAATTAACTTCTCTTCTCCTTTTTCATAATTTTTTAGGTATAAATCGGCAACAGTATATTGTTCTGTAGAAGGTTCATTTTCTAAAAAGTCATATGCTAATGCATAATTAAAATTAGGTTTAATGATAACAGCATTCAATTTATTTGAAGTAATGATAGAAAATTCATTCGTTTTTGTATCCCATCTTATGCTCTGTTTATTCAAAACATATTTTTCTGCAACAGCTTTTCTAGGTGCGATTAAAGCATCTTGGGTATCCCAAATACTGTAATTATCATTTTTACTCTTTACGATATCTACATTAAAAAAGACTATTCCGTTACGATCACTAGTAGTATCAAAACCATTTATTTTACGAACTACCTCATCAGAAAATAATGTTTTACAAGCCAAAGATTTTACCTCCTTATTTTGGGTATTAATCGTGTAAAGTATCCCTCCGTCGACCGTGTTTTCTAATAGAAGTATACTTTTTTGATTGCTTTGCCACCCTATGATCTTCACTTCATTTTTTGGAGTTATAAAGAGAGACTGCTGATTTTCTGAACCCGATTCCCATTTTTTTAATGTTTTAGTGTTAGAATCCATATTTGATGTTAGAAAAATTAACTCATCTTTGGCGGGATGCCACTGGTAGTTTTCAACATCGTGTATCGTATATGACTTGTTACTCTTCAAATCAAGTAACTGTAAATCTTTTTTCTCTTTTTCGCCCTTTCTTAGGTATGAAATTATCGTTTGATTATGATTTGTAAAATATCTTTTATGTAATACCTCAACTTGCAAGATTGTTTTTAGTGTTTTTAAATCAATTAGATGCAAATTTGATTTATCATCAACAAAAGATAGTATATCATTATTTTTCAAAAATTTCAAAAGAATGATTGACCCCAATTCTTTTCTAACACCAGATTCTGTCTGTACAAGTATAACATTATTTTTATCTTGCATATCATTTACAACAACCCACTTTCCATCGCTACTTACGTCTGTAAATAAAGTATGTTTAGTCCAATTCGAAGTTTTTTGATTCTCTTGCGCTTTTGAAAAGTATCCCGAACAGACAAACAGTATAACTAGTATTGAATTGACATATTTAATAGCCATCGTTTTGAGGATTTAGATTAGGATTAATCAATAATTCGCTTTCTGGAATTGGTAAAATTAAATCTCTTGGTTTCCAATTTGATTTTATAGGTTTTAGGGTTTCCTCAGCTATTTTCCAACGTTTCAAATCAAACCATCTGTTTCCATGTTCTGTAAACAATTCTAGTTTTCTTTGAAGTATAAGTTCTTTTTGAATCTCATTTGGATTAGAAGAATTAAACGGATTTAACCCTGCTTTCTCTCGAATGATATTAATTTCTTTCACTGCCAATGCCAATTCGTTTGTATGCAAATAAGCTTCTGCTCTCATCAAGATTATTTCTGACAAACCAAATACAATAGAAAACTCTTTGCTTGAACCTGTATTTGCATTTTCTTTATATTTATACGGTATATACCAAGATTGTGTATTTGTTGTATTGCTTACTTTCTTTGTCCAAAATTGTAACCTTTTATCGAGTGGATTAAACAGGTTTATAAAATCTTGTCGTAAAGCTACCCGAGTTGGAGGTCCGCTATTAATAATAAAATATGATCCTTCTAACGTATTTTCACCATTTATGGTCGATGAAAATTGAAATATTGTAGACTTGCTTTCTTTTTTATATTGATTTTCTATTGGTTGTTGAAATGAAAAGTTCTTATTTTGAACAATTCCTTGCGATTCACTCACTACTTTATCCCATTTTTCTTGGTATAAGTACAGCTTACTTAATAGGGCTGACACTGCATATATAGTTGCTCTGTTACTCGCAGTAGACGCCACATTATTTACCAATAAACCTTTTGCTTGGAGCAAATCTTTTTCGATATTATCGTAAACAATCTTTATTTCATCACGGTAAACATATCGATTGATTTGATAATTAGATGTAGTGATATAGGGTATTTTACCATATAGATTCATCAAATTAAAATGCGTAAATGCTCTAATAAACAACACTTCTGCTATCAATTTATTTTTTAACTCAAGGGATAAATTCGTTGAATTATTTAATGCCTCTATAGCTAAATTTGTTTCATAAATAATTCTATAATTATTTGCCCATATAGACGTTACAAGTGTATTAGAAGGCAATAATTGATGGGAATGAAACATTGAAAGGTTATTGCTCGTAGAACCATAAAAATCAAGTTCATCTGCATACAAACTAAATAATACGCTTGATCCATTTGTACTTCCCGACAACAAACCATCATTTTTCATGTCTTTGTAAATACTCGCAACTGCTGCATTAGCAGTTTGCTCGTTGTTGTAAACCTTTTCAATTTTTATTTCTCCCTTAGGATCATCTGTTTCAATCCAATCATTACAAGCAGCCAATGTAAATATGGCAATCAATAGGATGAATCTATTCATCACATATATTGTTCTATTATTTTTCATGGTTTCAATTTTTTAAAATGAGATAGTTGTTCCAAATGCGATACGTTTTAATGGAGGTAAAAAATCTTCAATTTGTTCGGGATCCCCTCCTTTGTAGTTCGTAAGCGTTAGCAGATTAAAACCTTGCGCATATAAAGCGACTTTATAATTTTTCTTAAGAGGTACATTGTAGTTTATCGAAAGTGATTTTAACCTCACAAAAGAAGCATCACTTACAACTCCAGTACTTGTATAAAAATAATTTTGGGCAACAACAGCATTTGTATTAGAGCCTGTTGTATAAATTTGCGTTCGACCTTCATCTATAACCGAAACAGGTTGATTGAAGAATGTACCTGCTGCATTTAACGTATGCAGTTCGTTGTAGGCTTTCTTTTTCGAGAATTGAAAAAGTACCTCAAGATTCCAATTGTTATAACGAATGGTATTTCCTAAACTTCCGTACCATTTGGGATTGAAATCAGTATATATTCTACGATCATCGGCACTACTTATTTTTCCATCATTGTTATAATCCTCGAACATATAAGTTCCATTTACAGGGTTTATTCCTATATAATTGTATAGCTTTGTGATATTTATAGATTGCCCAATAACATATTGATTGCTATAACTGGATTGAGCTAGATTTTCGAACGCTTTTAATTCATTCTTTGGAAATGTAATTAAAAAGGATGTTTCCCATTGCCATTTATCTTTCTTAATATTGGTTGAATGGAGAGCAATTTCTAATCCTTTATTAACCACTACTGCATCCAAATTTGCTTGAATTGTTTTAAACCCTGTTGTAGCAGGTAACGAATAGCCTATTAGCTGATTATTGGATTGATTGTGGTAATAGTTTACTTCAAGATTTAATCTATTTTTCAGAAAAGCCAATTCTATTGCTCCTTCTATCTTTCGATTTTTTTCCCATGAAAAATTCGGATTATGTAAACGAGAAGGTGTTAAATAGGTTGTTCCATCATAACCGTCTTGTTTTATAGAATATGTACTCAAATACTGATAATCCCCTATTTGGTCGTTTCCAGTAATTCCATAACTCCCTCTCAATTTTCCGAAACTCAACCACGATTGATCACTCAAAAAATGTTCTTTCGAAAAAATCCATGCAGCGCCTATTGCACCAAAATTTGCTAACTTATTGGCTTCTCCAAATCGACTTGATCCATCTCTTCTTGCTGTAAGATTAAGAATATATTTTTGATACAAACTGTAATTAAATCGTCCATAGATCGCATTGTATTTATATTGTGAAGAAATATCTTGCAGAAATTGAAATGCTTTTGCTGCGCTCATCACATTCATTAGTGCATTATCTGCAAAGCCAACTCCTCTTGTAACCAACTGATTTTGTTCGTTCATCATAAAAGTTGCTCCTACATTCAAGTTAATTTCACTATTTGTCCAACTAAGATGATAATCCAACTGCGGTTCTATTGACCATACTTCTTTTTCATTCTCATTCATTATGACACTACTATCGGCACTTGTATTACCATAAGCAGGATTTCTTACTGTATGTGGATTGAAACTTTTATCTTTTAAAATTGAATGATTGTAACCTATATTCGTTTTAAATGTTAATTGATCCGTTAAAGCATAGCTCATATTAAAGCTGGTATTCAACACATTTGCATGACTACGATATGTACTATAAGTAGATGCTATAGGGTTTGTCCATGTATTATTTTCCCAATTTAGATTTCCATTTTCATCGAATAAAGCGGGTGCATTGGGAGCTAATTTTTTAGCTGTACGCGCTAAGTTTTCTATTGGTAATACATTGTTATCATCTCCATAAACTAGGACAGTACCTACTTTAAATCTATTGTCTTTAGAAGAATGATTAAGATTGACAAAGGCATTCAGTTTTTTATAGCTATAATCCCCATATAAAACAGAAGTTTCTTTCATAAAATTGGTGCCAATCATAAAACTTGTTTGCTCGCTACCGCCCATAATATTTAGTCTTGTATTATTGGTTGTACCAGTATTCCCTATTAGTACTTTTTGCCAGTCGGTGTATCGCGTTTGATCCCATGCTCCATTAATATCATACGCATTTGTCGGGTAATTTGTAATTCCATCATTTTCAAATGCTTTCTTTCGCATCATGAGGTATTGTTCTGTATTTAGAAGATTTACTTTTTTTGTAATGGAATTGACACTAATCGATGAATCTATATTAAATGTAGTTTTTCTCTTTTGTCCTTTTTTAGTCGTTATCAAAATCACCCCATTTGCACCACGTGATCCATAAATAGCGGTAGCATCTGCATCTTTTAAAACTTCAATCTTCTCTATTGATTTTGGATCAATAGAATTCAACGGATTAATGTTTGAATTGGGCATTACGGTATTGGAAATACTGGTGTAGGACATCGAATTCATATCAAACGGAACTCCATCTATTATAAACAAAGGATCATTTCCTGCATTTATACTATTCTGTCCTCTTAACCGAATGGTATATCCACCACCTGCTGTTCCTGTGGTTGGGGTAATTTCTAAACCTGCTACTCTACCCTGCAAGGCATCCAACACATTATTGACAGGTTGATTCTCTATTTCTTTTGCGGTAACACGTGCTATAGAACCCGTTCGTTCTTTGTCTTTTACGGAGTAATACCCTGCATTTATTACCACATCTTTCAGCTGAATCCCGTTGTCTTCTTTTGTAAAACTTACATTGATCACGCTTCTATTCAATACCTCTTCTTCTCGAATAGGGAAATCCAATTGCTCAAAAATTAGTTTAGCATTATCTTGTTGTAAAATCAACGAATACTGTCCATTATCATCGGTAAAGGTGGAATTATCGGTTCCCTCCTCTTTTACCATTACGCCCACCAGTGGGACTTGTAGTTCTTTTACCGTTCCAGTCACGGTTTTTCCTGTTTGTGCCAACATAGGTGTTGCACAAAACAATCCCAATAGCACACTTATTATATGCCTATTGAGTTTGAAGTAAAATTTTTTCATAATTTTACAATAGTTTTTTAAAATTCAACATTAGTTTTAAAAGCCACTCCTTTTCCTGTACATCGCGCCAACTTTGTTTTAGGGAAAGGAGGTTTTATTTTTTTTACGTTATAAGTTATTTTTTAACCACAATAGAAACATAGGTTTTTATCTTTTTTTATTTTAGAGATTCCATAGTTCAGTAAACAGAAACATAGCGAGCTGCTAACTATGTTTAATAGATTTATCTTCTCTATTGCTCTTTATTTTTCATCATTCAGTTCTATGTATCTATGTGGTGAATATTATTTTCTACCATTCTAAACATGGGCACTGAGGCACTCGAAGTGCAGAATCTTTCTATTTTTTTTCTTCTAACTTTTACCTTAATGCAAAAGTTACAAAACATCAAGTCTTTGATTTTCGACGGTCAAAATAAGTTTCAGCCATTCAATATTTTAAATCATTATCATTCTTTCATTTTTTAAGCGCAAAAAACGAAACAAAAAACGCTTGGCTGTAAACCTCTCTACTNNCTCTACTAAAAATGTTTTCATTTCACTAAAGATTTTACAAACCCTACGGGCTAAAACCTTTTTAACGTTGCATTCAACCATTTTCTTAACGTGAGAGTTTTAATGCCGGTTTCTACATCCTTTTTCTATATTAAAATTCGTTATCATTTCGATTCTTAACTCGTCATTGCTGAAAAGTCGAGTGTCAATTCGGTGTAGTGAGCGTTAAAAATGATTTACTGTTCGCATTTCATATGCGAATGATTTAAAGCATTTAGCGAATAGCCGTTATTGACCGACTTGTAAGCACGGACTTGATTTTTTTTGATTCGTTTTTTTTATCAAGAAAAAAAATGAATAATCTTAATCATTCTCTTCAACTTTTTGACACTCGCCTCCAAATCATATGACGTTTTCTTCATTCTTTTTCAATACTCAAATTCGTTGTCATTTTTAAAAACGGATTTTGTCATTCTGGGCTTGTCTCAGAATCGCATCCTTTATAAATCCCCCTCCGACAAGTTTTAAAAATTACATTAATAAATGAAAAAAATTAACACTAATACATTTTATGAAGATCATTTATACTCTTTGTGTTGTCTTCGGGGGATAGAGTGTGAATCTGTTTACTCTTTCATAATTTTACAATAGTTTTTTAAAATTCAACATTAGTTTTAAAAGCCACTCCTTTTCCTGTACATCGCGCCAACTTTGTTTTTGGGAAAGGGGTTTTGTTTTTACGGTTTACGTGATACGCTTAACGTTTTACGTGTTTTTCTTTCTTGCTGTCACATTGAGTGATTTTCGTTTCATAGAAAAAGAAAATAGTATCGAAATGTCACTTTTTTTAATGTCACTTTTTTTCGTCAAAAAAACTAACGAAAAAAGACTTGTCTTTGATTTTCGACGGTCAAAATAAGTTTCAGCCATTCAATATTTTAAATCATTTGCTGCGCAAACAGTAAAATATTTTAACCATGGCGATCAACTTTTTGACACTCGCCTCCAAATCATATGACATTTTCTAATCCTTTTTCAAATACATAATACATTGTACTTTTTACATCGTACAACTCTCAAATCTCAATACTAAAATCTAACATCTCATCTGTACATTTTACTTAATACATAATACATTTTACAACTCAACATCGATACACGAACCACGAACAAACCATACGGAACGCANNTTCCGTCATTTCAAGAAATCTTCTTTTCATTTTTTATTCATGCTCTTTATTATTTTATGAATATTGGATTCATATACCTTTCAGGGAAGCTCATCCAAAAAACGAAACAAAAAAAGATGCCGACAGTAGTCTCTCAATGATTCAACGAAATAAATTATTTCCATAAAGTTGGCAACTCACTTCGTTCAGACACTTAAACTTTTTTATTCCAATAATTTAGAGTTGAATTGCATTTCGATCCTAAATCGTCGGATTTTTAACTCCTTTTTCAATACTAAAATCTCAATACTAAAATCTAACGTCTTACATCTAAATAAAAGGTAGCAGAACCCCAATAAATTTGGAAAATGGCAATAAAGGATTTACTTTTAATGTGCGAAAAAAAAGAGTATAACAGTTACTGTCAAAGTCTCATTACCGAGGCTCTGATAGAGAGCGTGTAAAGAAAGGATAGCCCTTTGCTTTACGATCCGTGTTTTAAAAATGTTATAAAAACGGAGTATTGTTCTTTAAAAGAATTAGTAACACCAACAGACTTTGTCTGGCGGTTTTTTACGGATGAATGGAAATTGTTTCGTTCTCATTTTGTGTTGGGTTTTATGGAACGATGTCTTCTATTCTTGATAGAAGTAGAAATAAAAAGTCAGAGAAACGATTTACACTCCTTCATTATCGTGAGGAAATCCGGTAAGAAAACCTTTAGAGTAAACTCTTGCCCAATGAAGTACAAACGCATAAATCGCCCTCTGGAATTATCGCAAATATATGAAAATCCCAGTGTATTGGGCGACTTTTTGTACTCTCTAGGGCTTATAATTTACCGGATTATTCCCGAATAGAGAGACATCATTTCGTTAAGTCAAATAGCCTTAACTAATTGTGTCGCTTTAAACATATATCAAATATACAATGTTTGACATTAAACGCCAAACTTTTTTAATAAATATTTTAAATTATATGAAAATTAATCGATTAGATATTGTTTTTAAAGAAAGAAATGTACAAAATAGAGTCATTGCTAAATTTATTGGTAAAACTGAATTTACAATATCTAAATGGCGAAATAACAAAAGACAACCTTCTTTGGAAGAACTAATTGAGATTGCAAAATTACTAAGAGTAAGTATTTATGATTTAATAGAACCAACAAACTGGGACAATGAAAAAACAGATACATATGAGGAGTTTGTAAAAAAAGTAAAAGACATTAAATAATTAAAAACGGTTAGTTTAAAATAAAAATCTTAAATTCGAAATGAATATAAGTCATAGGCATGACGTTCATTTATTACTCAGGTGTTAGATTTTAGGTTAAAAGTTCACCTGAGTTTTTTATTTTACATAAATTAATATAAGTAAAGGGCTTCTATATAGAAGCCCTTTACTTATTTACACAATAATGGTTATAAATTAGATTAATTTATATATTTGTTATTTACATGAAACTAAAGCTATAGTAGTTTCGTGAAAAATAATGTTATGGGAAATGCTTTCTGAAAGTCCGTACAAAAAATAAAAATCCGATTTCAAAATCTCAATTCAACAAAACTTGATTTTAATTTGTAAATTGCAACATTAATAAGTAAGCTAAAAGAGAATGTTGATAAAAGAGAAAATAAGCATAGAGGAATTTGATAACAAAAGTTATCAGATTAAGCTTGTTGAACCTTTAGAAGAAGAAAAAGCCGTATTAACTCATTACCTACATAATATACATAACGGAGTTTCAAAATACTATAAAGAAGAAGCTTTAAGTATTCTGAAAAATTATGTAGAATACAAAAACGAAAATGAAATTTCGGTTGTAGAGGAAGAAGCATTACAACAATTATTATTCGAAGTTGAAAATGTTCCATTTCCAACTCCCGAAAATTACACGTTCAAATTTATCGACCTATTTGCAGGAATTGGTGGTTTTAGAATCGCTATGCAAAATGTAGGTGGGAAATGTGTTTATACTAGCGAATGGAATAAAGATGCTCAAAAAACGTATCGTGAAAATTTTGGAGAGGTTCCTTTTGGAGATATTACAAAAGAATCAGTCAAAAATTATATACCAAAAGAATTTGACGTTTTATGTGCTGGTTTCCCTTGTCAGGCATTTTCTATTGCGGGACTTAGAAAAGGATTTTCAGATACTAGAGGCACTTTATTTTTTGATTTAGAACAAATTATAGAAAAACACAAACCAAAAGTTGTGTTTTTAGAAAATGTAAAAAATTTAGTTTCTCACGATAAAGGAAAAACCTTCAAGGTTATTCTTGAAATTTTAGAAGAAAAATTGGGTTACAAAGTGTTTCATAAAGTTTTGAACACAATGACTCACGCAAATGTTCCACAAAATAGAGAAAGAATTTTTGTTGTTGCATTCGACACGAATCAAGTTCCGAATTATGCCAATTTTCAATTTCCAGAAGAAATTAAATTAACAAAAACAATTCATGACATTTTAGACAAAGAGAAACAAGAAGATAAATATTATTATCCTGAAACTCATCAGTATTATCCTGAACTTGTTAAAACTATAACAAGCAAGGATACCGTTTATCAATGGCGTAGAGTTTATGTAAGAGAAAACAAAAGCAATGTTTGTCCTACATTAACTGCAAATATGGGTGCAGGTGGACATAATGTACCTTTGATAAAAGATGATTTTGGAATAAGAAAATTAACTCCAAAAGAGTGTTTTGCATTTCAAGGTTATCCAATGGATAAATATATCTTACCTCCTATTGCAAATAGTAAACTTTATATGCAAGCAGGTAATTCTGTAACAACACCATTAATCGAAAGAATTAGTAACGAAATTATAAAAGTATTGTGAAATCATTCGCTGAAATAGATATAGAAAACAATGGAAACTATTTGAAACTGCTTTCAGCAGTTTCAAAGCTTTCGGGACTTTTCAGCGAAAGTGCAATTCCTTTTATCAATTACCGTGTAGCAGAAAACATTTTCTGTAGAAGTTTTGATGCAGGAAATTTATCTCGTTCAGATACAGCATTCGATGCGAACTATAATTCAATCGGTGTCGGTTTAAAGACATTCGTCTGTAATTCAAATAACAGCACAGAAAAAGTTGCTGAATTCAACTCACTTTCAAGGGTTTTAGCTGATTTTCAAGGAAAAGATTTGGCTCACAAATTAGCCGAATTTAGAAATGAAAGAATTGATTTAGCTAATCGTTTGTACAACATTGAAAGTTCTTTATACCATATTGTTGCAAGAAAAGATAGTGAACTTGTTCTATTTGAAACAGATTATGATAAAATTGATATTTCAAATATACACGCTGTAAAACAAAATTATGCAAGTTTACAATTTGAAGACGGTAAGAATTTTTATAGTTTTAACTATTCAAAAAGTACGCTTTTCAGAAAATTTTATATTCCCGATAATGCTTTTAAAATACCAATTGAAATTTTAGAAGACCCTTATACTTTACTTTTAGAATTATTTGAAGATAAAGATTTAAAACCTGCAACAGATAAATTTGTTCGTGGTGAAAATTATGTCATTTTACCACTTTATGGAATTAAGAACAAAGAAAAATTCGTCTTTGAAAAAAGCGGATTAAATCAATGGAATGCAGGAGGTAGAAAAAGAGATTTTGGAGAGGTATATATACCAATTCCTGCTGAAATCCATAAACAATTTCCAAATTTCTTCCCTGAAAGAGACCAATTATTTGAATTAAAAATCCCAACAGGAGAAGTTTTTTCAGCAAAAGTTTGTCAAGACAACTCGAAAGCTTTAATGACCAATCCCAATAAAGCTCTTTCAGATTGGTTATTGCGTAGAGTTTTTCAAGTTAAAGAAGGAGAACTTTTAACTATCGAGAAGATGAATGAACTTGGATTTGATAGCGTAATAATCTGCAAAGATGCAAACGGAAACTATCAAATTGACAAAGCGAAACTTGATAGCTACGAACAATTTATAACCGAATAAGCACTTCCCATAACAAGGATTTTGCAAAAGAGCGGGTTAAGTACAAATTCGACATCTATGCTTTTTACCCGCAAAAACCATTTTTTATTTGCTGGAAAAATGTAAATTAGCAAATAAAAAAATGGTTTTGCTACGTTAGTGCAAAGTTGAAAGTTTCGTCTTTCTAATCCGCTCCTTCGCAAAGCCCCAAAACGTTAACTGACATTGCACCAAAACGAACGTTATCAAATTATGGGAAAATATCAAGAAGCTTTAGATGAATATTATCTTGAAGATGAAAATGGTAAAGTACGCTTAATTTATGCTTATTTTGGTTTAGCTATTTATATTACAAATTGTTTAGAAGAAACTTTTTCTATAATGCTTTGGACAAGTAGAATTTTCAAAAACAAACCAAAAACTAATAAAGAGGTTAATGAAATAATTGATGAAGTAGAAAATTCAAGAAAAACTATGGGGCTTTTAATTCAAGAAATTAAAGAAAATTATGGTTTAACTGATGAACATAAACTACAATTAAAGAATGTATTAGATAAAAGGAATTATTTAATACATAAATATTTCAGACTTGAGATTCAAAAATTTTATTCTGAAACTGGTAATAAGGAAATGTTGAAATATTTTAGCGACATAATAGAAGAAGCTCAAAACTTAGACAATGAATTAAATCAGTATTTTGAACATTATAAACTAAAATTAGGATTCGATGAAAGGAGAATTACTGAATTAGTGGATAAAATGAAATCAGAAGAAATGAAAAGAGATAAAAGCAACGTCAGCTAACATCGGTAACTGTTGCGCAACTCCATTTTTAATCATAAAACACAAAATAGTATAAATAATAACCTCTTTAGAAGCGATTTTAGGGAGTTTTTTTGTTTTACACAATAAGGTATACAATTTAGTTTTGTTTGTATATTTGGGGTTACTTTTACGAAATGCTGATATAGCTGATTTTTCACGAAACAAATGCTATAGTAGTTTCGTGAAAAATAATGATGTGTAATCGCATATGAAGATATTGCAATGAACTATACAATTTTTTATTCTTGGCAATCTGATTTATTAAATAAATATAATCGTTCGTTTATCCAAGAAGTTTTAGATAAAGCGAATAAAGATTTTTCAAAAGATGAAAATTTCAATATTGAAACTGTAATAGATAGAGACACTTATGGTCTTGTCGGAAGCCCATCTATAGTAGAATCTATAACTGGAAAAATAGCGAAATCAGATATTTTTGTTTGCGATATTTCAATAATTAATAAAAATCAAGAAGGTAGAAAAACACCTAATCCTAATGTATTATATGAACTAGGTTACGCTTCAGCAATATTAGGTTGGGAAAGAATTATCATGATTCAAAATACTGTTTATGGCAATATTGAAGATTTACCATTTGACCTTAGAGGAAGAAGAATTTTACAATATTATTTAGATGAAACTATAGAAAGTAAATCTGTAGAAAAGGAGAAATTAAAAAACAATCTATCTAATGTTTTCAAAACAGTGCTAAGACATTACAGTTCAGAATACATAGCAAAGGAGAAAAATATTTGGTGGGGAGAATGGAAAAATAAAACAAAGGCAAAAATGAAAGATGGTACTTTGAAAATTTTTCGAGTAGCTTCTGATTCCTTTTTCTTTAATATAGATATTTATGATGGAGCAAGAACAGGTGAGATTTCTGGCAAAGCTAAAATTTTAACACCAAATTCTGCTTATGCTAAAATTAATAATTTTGAAAATCAATATTGTGAATTAACTTTTAAACGTAGACTTGAAGGCGAATCATGGTATATAGAGGTTGAAGAAGGAGAAGCTTGTAAATCATTTCATGGGTTTGGTACTACTTTCTCCGGAAACTATGAACATCAAAGTGAACTTGTTGTTGATTCAAATTTTATTGACGAAATTGATTTAAATGAAATAGCTAGACTAACAGGGAAATATTTAGACACTTTTTTAAATAATTTTCAACAATTTGCGGAAGCAGAAAATTTTGATGGAGATGATTTCTATGTCGTTAGTGGTGGCGTTAAAGGACTGTATACAATAATGGAATCAATTTTAGTAACAGACAATAGTGGTAATGTTTGGTGTGCATTTATTGACCCTAAATCTGATTTAATTAGATATTTTTCTAACAATAATGATAAGTGCATTACCATTAGAAAATGGATGGAGAGTTTTAACGATAAGACTATTATTGAAAACGGCTCTAATAAAAAAAATGAGTTAGATGAATATTAATTGCGCCTATACATAATAACTAAGTTTTCTTCTTGCTCGTAGAACTAGATATGGTGCAATAACAATAAAATATATAATCTCGCTAAGTGTTTTTAGCGAGTTTTTTTATTTTACACAACAAGGTATACAATGTAGTTTTGTTTGTATATTTGGGTTTAATTTTAGGAAATGTAGATATAGGTGTGTTTTTAAGAAACTAAAGCTATAGTAGTTTTGTTAAAAAAAATGTTAGCCGTAATACTAAGTAAAATCTAATACTCAAAAAATAAGTTTTTTTTAAAAAAAATCACTACATCAAGTACTATAATATTTTCATTAAAACATTTGCCGTAATTTTTTTACGGATAATTAGTTTTTACTACATTTACAAAAATTATTCAAAACAATGCTTAGAAAATTTAAAGTTTCAAACTTTAAAAGTTTTGCAAAAGACTTTGAGCTTGATTTAACAGAAGTTAATGGATACGAATTTAATAAAGAATCTATCAAAAATGGATTGGTTAATAACGCATTGGTATATGGACACAATGGTGTTGGTAAATCTAACCTTGCGCTAGCTATTTTTGATATTATTGAACATTTAACGGATAAGCAACGTAACGAAGGAGTTTATAGAAATTATTTAAATGCCTTCTGTAATTCTGATTTTGCAACTTTCTATTATGAATTTTATATTAACGATAAAATTGTTGCTTATGAATATAAGAAATCTGATTATAAAACAATCATTTACGAAAAGCTTACAATCAACAATCACGATATAATTTCATTTGATAGAGAAAATGAAAGTTCTGCAAAAATTAATTTAAAAGGAACAGAAACACTTAAAACTGATATAGATAATAAAGAATTATCTATTTTAAAATTTGTCAAAAATAATTCTGACTTGCCATCAAATGAAATAAATGACACTTTCACTAGAATGTTTTCATTTGTAGAAAAAATGCTTTATTTCAGATCACTTTTAGACAGAACATATATTGGTTTAGATGTAGGTACTAAACACATTTTTGAAGATATTATAAAGAAAAAGAATGTTGAAGATTTTGAGTCATTTCTAAATAATGCAGGAATTGAATGTAAGCTCTCTCTTGTTGATGATATCGATAAAAAAACTATAGCTTTCGATTTTAACGGAAAAAAAATTCCTTTCCAAGATGTAGCTTCAACAGGAACAAGTGCTTTAGCTCTTTTTTATTTTTGGTATCAAAACATTAAAAATTCTAATGAAGTATCATTTGTATTTATAGATGAGTTTGATGCTTTTTACCATCATTCACTTTCTGCATTGATTATTGAAAAACTGAAAGAAACTGGAGTTCAATTTATATTAACTACACATAATACTGCTGTAATAACGAACGACCTATTAAGACCTGATTGTTATTTTTTAATGGGTAAAAATAAAATTCAATCACTTTCAAAAAGTACATCAAAGGAATTAAGGGAAGCTCATAATATTGAAAAAATGTATAAAGCAGGTTCATTCCATGTCGAATAATATTTTATTTGTATTTGAGGGCGAAAAAACAGAAGTTCAAATTATTGAAAATCTACAAAAACATTTCATCAATGAAAATGTAAGTGTTCATTGTGTATATGGGGGAGAAATATATCAAATATTTAAAAAGATACAGGATGACGATGATTTAGATACTTTTAGTTTATTAAAAGAACGAAGTAAAGAAAATGAAGATGCTTTAAAAGATTATAAAAGAGATGATTTTGCTGAGATATATTTATTTTTTGACTATGATGGTCATTCTAAAATAGCTGATGATGACAAGATTAAAGATCTATTAGCTTTTTTTAACGAAGAAACTGAAAAAGGAAAATTATTTATTAGCTACCCTATGGTAGAATCTCTAAAACATGTAATTAGTAATCAAGATTTCCAAAATTCTTGTGTTGAATGCAAAGAAAACATTAATTATAAAAAAATTGTTTCAGAACAAGCACAAAAACAATTACTAGATTTTACAATCTATGATGTGGATCTTTGGAAAGAGTTAATATCATTGCATTTAAAAAAAATGAATAATTTATGCGTTAGTACATTCACTTTACCTAAACAATTGTTTACACAGCTTGAAATTTTCCAAAATCAGGAAACTAGATTTATTATACCTTATAAAAAAGTTTCTATTTTAAGTGCTTTTCCTGTTTTTATACATGACTATTATGGTAATGTCAAAACTCTTTCAAAAATAGAATAAGTACTTCGGCTAAATAACTAAGCTTTCGTCTTGCCCGGAGGGCATGAGATGTTTTGCAAAATTATTTAAGACAGAAAATAATAAATAGTAACCTCTTTATAAGCGATTTTAGAGAGGTTTTTTTGTTTTACACAACAAGGTATACAATGTGGTTTTCTTTGTATATTTGTTTTTTCACGAAACTAAAGCTATAGTAGTTCCGTGAAAAAACAATGTTATATGCAACCCCTACCAAGCAACTGTATAAAAAAATACAAGTTTAAATTGATTTTCATAATTTAGTAAAAATACTAACCTTATAAATTATACCATGATTTTCAACATCTACTATATTAATTTTCCTAAAGTTTATGAAATAAAGATGATGCTTAATAATATGCTTCTTGCTTCACAAACAGTTGAAAATGATAAAAAAATTGAAGGAGAAACCTATCTGAAAACTAAATTAGGTTTTAACATTCTCGATATATTTAAACTTGGAGAAGCCGAAGCTGGCGGAAATATAAAAGGATCAGGTTCAAAAAAAGTATTAGAAACATTTGAAATTAAAACAACCAAATCAGTGATTCTTGATGAAGTTGTTAAAAACTGTAAAAAATTCAAAGGATTTGACAATACAGATGAAGGAGAACTTATCAAAATAGACAATGTAAAATTGTCCCTTGAAAACGAAGATGAATTAAGAATTGTAAAGTTTATAAATAGTGGAGCAATGAAAGATTTGGTTGTTCCTGGGACAAATGGCTTTGATATGAATAATCTTTTCAATTCAATGTTTAAAGACTATGCTTATAAAATCAAAGGATTAATTAGGGACAATGAAAACATATTGATAAAAATTCCATTAACATTTGAAAGTGAATTTGAAAGTTCATATAGTGTAGATGATTTATTCGTTGGAAAAGTTTCTATAGTTGGTTTATATAAAGGGAAAATTAAAATTGATGATTTAAAAAATTCTTTTCAATATTTTCAAGAACTTGGCGAACTTCAAAATGCTTTCCCTCAACAAAAAGAGGAAGAAGAAATTGAAGAAAGTCATTATAGTACAATTCAAAACAACCAAACTTTTAGTTTTAAAAGTTCTGGAGATGGCAAGGAATATCATTACATAGATTTACTCGCAATAATTCAAAACGTCAACATTAAATAAAAAGTAGATGGAAAGAATTTTATTATTTTATGAGAAAGATGATTACTATGATTTCAAAGATTCAAAAGCTTTAGAAGGATATTCAATACTAAGTATTTCTAAAATAACTTCTAACATTTCTCTAATAGAAGAGTTTGATTCTGAAACTGAAATTATTGATATTTCAGTTCTTACAGAATTTAATAATATTCAATTTGTTATTGAACAAGTTATTTATCAATTCAAAGATTCACCAATATTTATTTGTGATGTTGCCAAGAGAGAAAAATTAGAATACGAATTACGATTTGTTTTTGACTATTTTGAAAATGTTGACAAAGAAACTTTTATTAAAAAAGTAAAAGACACAAAACCACTAAGCGAAGAAAAACAGATCCTGAGTAAACGGCACAAGAAAGTAACTGATTTAAATGAGATAGAACTAAATCATTTCTTTGATAATTTCAAAAACAATCTTTACGGACATTATAAATTTAAAGATGATTTTGAACAACAAATAAGAACATTTTTAATTTTCAATAAATTAGGAGAACATAAAATATTATCACTTTTCCTAATGGGAGAGTCTGGAGTTGGTAAAACTGAAGTAGCGAGATCAGTATTTAATTCTTTACATGGAACTAAAAAATTTGCTAAAATAAATTTCGGAAATTATAGTAGTGAATTCTCCCTTAGCTCATTAATTGGTGCATCAAGAGGATATCGCGATAGTGAAGATGGAGAAATTTTCATGAAAGTGAGAGATACTGATGTAGGAATTCTATTAATAGATGAATTTGAAAAGTCCAATACAGCACTTTTTAACTATTTTCTAAATGTT
Source organism: Empedobacter sp. UBA5987 (assembly GCF_002429865.1). Lineage (NCBI taxonomy): Bacteria > Pseudomonadati > Bacteroidota > Flavobacteriia > Flavobacteriales > Weeksellaceae > Empedobacter > Empedobacter sp. UBA5987. The sequence continues at coordinate 6,695 of NZ_DJBB01000036.1, read as the reverse complement.
TTAGAAACTGGTATAATGGAAAGTTCATTAGGAGAACAAATGGATTTAAATGGCTTCATAATTATATTTACCTCAAACATTTCAAAAGAAGATTTCAAAAAAAGAATATCTCCTGAATTAAGATCAAGATTTGACTACAAATGTATATTTACTTTATTAAGCAATGAAGACAAGATGAAATATATTGAATTCAGAGCAAAAAATATAAGTAAAAAAGTCAAATCTGAATTCAATATTGATGTAGAAGATACTTTGAAAAATCATTTATTAACTATAGATGTATCTTCTTATAAAAACATGAGAGATATAAATAAACAAATAAAAAAGCAATTTTTAAATTACATTTCAATCTATCATAGTTCTAATGAAACAGAAGTAGAAATTGAAGAACCTAATAATAAAACAGGACTAACACGTAAACTTTTAAACTTGTTTAATAATTAACTTTAACAATTAAAAGGAGCAGCATATAACATCGGTAACTGTTTCACAACTCTAATTTAGGTACAAAAACACAAAATAGTATAAATAGTAACCTCTTTAAAAGCAATTTTAAGGAGGTTTTTTGTTTTACACAACAAGGTATACTTTTTATTTTGTCGTCTATTTTTTTGAAGGACAAAATAGCCAGTTTCTTCGGGGTTTGTTCGAGAAAAAGTATGTTTTGTCGAACAACAGTCGAACAAAGGTCGAAGGACTGTCGAAGAAAGTAAATAAAAAAATACATTTTAATTGAGCTGTTATTTTTTGCGTTCAATCATAATATAATAACCTATTTATAAAAAATCTCCCAATATATATTTTGGGAGATTTTGTTTTTAATACTACTTCAACTAAAAAACAATTCCTATTTACTTATAAAAATATAGTTGGAATTATGCTGCAAAATTAAGCACAGTTACAACTATGATCTCGAAGAATATGATCAAACATTAGTTGGAATTTCGCTGCAAAATTAAGCACAGTTACAACGCAGGCAATTTCGTCTATAACGATTACGATGTTGGAATTACACTTCAAAATCAAACACGGTTACAACTCCTCCAACAAATTAAAATACTTCCTACGGATTGAAATTGTGCCTCAAAATCAAGCACAGTTACAACATACAGCAAATTCAAACAATTTGCAGTAAAGTTGGAATTGCGTTTCAAATCAAGCACGGTTACAACTAACCATGATTACAATTGATATTCCTGTTAGTTGGAATTGCGCTTCAAAATCAAGCACGGTTACAACTCTTGTTGTGCTTCTTCTGGTCGATTTTTAGTTGGAATTGCGCTTCAAAATCAAGCACGGTTACAACCCTTATCAGAATTATAATAGTATGAAATTCGTTGGAATTGCGCTTCAAAATCAAGCACGGTTACAACAGTTTTCGGAAAAGTTTATACAGAAGTTGAGTTGGAATTGCGCTTCAAAATCAAGCACGGTTACAACTATACCCTAAATTCTAAGTTTATAAATCCAGTTGGAATTGCGCTTCAAAATCAAGCACGGTTACAACGCTAATAAAGATCGTGATGCGTACAAAGAAGTTGGAATTGCGCTTCAAAATCAAGCACGGTTACAACGGTTAAAGCGAAAGGAAAACCTTATTCATCGTTGGAATTGCGCTTCAAAATCAAGCACGGTTACAACTATGTCGATTTCATGTATTCTCGTATCGCTGTTGGAATTGCGCTTCAAAATCAAGCACGGTTACAACTTGACCCTGCTACGATGGTATGGTCATTCCGTTGGAATTGCGCTTCAAAATCAAGCACGGTTACAACTCCTTTTATTGAAATATTACCTCAATATCAGTTGGAATTGCGCTTCAAAATCAAGCACGGTTACAACATTCGCTCAAAATACAGCAACAAAATTCGTGTTGGAATTGCGCTTCAAAATCAAGCACGGTTACAACCAGTAAAGTGTGTTGGCTATTGAAAGGTAAGTTGGAATTGCGCTTCAAAATCAAGCACGGTTACAACTAGCATAATCTTGAACATCTTGCCTACTTAGTTGGAATTGCGCTTCAAAATCAAGCACGGTTACAACTTCAATTACTTTTTTAAATTTTCGCTCATCGTTGGAATTGCGCTTCAAAATCAAGCACGGTTACAACACCACTTTTTTTTCTTTTCTGGAGTGTGTAGTTGGAATTGCGCTTCAAAATCAAGCACGGTTACAACACGTTGCGAGGTTTGGTAAAGATGCATCTAGTTGGAATTGCGCTTCAAAATCAAGCACGGTTACAACTTATTATTGAAAACACATTTACACAATGGTGTTGGAATTGCGCTTCAAAATCAAGCACGGTTACAACAGATTGCGTAGAAGTATCAATGGGATTGCCGTTGGAATTGCGCTTCAAAATCAAGCACGGTTACAACTAAGCAGGTACAAAAAGAAACTCTAAGCCTGTTGGAATTGCGCTTCAAAATCAAGCACGGTTACAACTTTAGTTGAATTTGGAACACGTGAATAAGCGTTGGAATTGCGCTTCAAAATCAAGCACGGTTACAACCTCAAATTATTTTCAGTTCAAAACCCTTTATTTATAAGGGCTTCTACTCTATTTTTAGAATTAAAAAAATGAAAATTTATTACATTCATTCTTACTTTTTTATCATTTTTCTTTTTCTAGTCTAATAATTCATTTCTCAACAACTTGAACAATCGTAAATAATAATCGGCAAATAATTCATCTTCTTCAATCGATAAAATCTTTTGACAAAATTGGTAGAAAGCACTTTTAGGGAATTGATTATGTGAAAATTGATTACGAATATTAATCAATACATATACTTTCTGTTCTAACGCTGAGGCTTCATTATCTAAGTCTTTTACATTAATTGTTTCAAATTTTTGTTGATTTATAAATTTGAAATTTGAAACATCAATACCTTGTATTTGCTTTAAAAGTCCATTTACCAAATAGTTTTTGAAATTTTGATTACCATTTTGCAATAATTCAGTTTTATCATTTACCTGTTCATAAATATACTTTTCAATAGCTTGTACTTCTTTTAACAATTCTTCACTTCGTACCTTTTCGTATCGATCGATTTGTCTTTCTATCACATTTACAGGTAAATTAATGCCTTCCCATGTATTTGGTAAATAAGGTATCCATTGTATTTCTGGAATATATGTGATGAATGTTTGGACACGTTTATCATTTTCATATTTCCTAAAACTGCCAACATCTTTTAATTTTACTTCATCTATTTTAACTTTACCATCAAATAAATCAATCGCAATCGGTTTATTCCAAATAAAGTTTAGATTTCTATTTTGCGTTTCTTTTGCAACCAATTGATTTTTTTCTCGTTCTTCTTTACTTTGATACATCTCATATAGATTAGCTTCAAAATCTTGATTGAATAAATCGTTAAAAATCTTCTTAATCATTAATAAAGTAAACACATCATTTTTTTGTTGTTTCTTTATTGTTGCCTCGAGTTTTTGTCGCTCCTTATCTTCTATTGATTCTACTGGATATAAATTTGTATCATAAAACTTCTGATAGTGCTCATACTCTTTGTAATGAACAAACCAATCTGCAAAACATCCTTTATTTTCAGAAAATTTGACTCCTTGAATCATTGTTGGTTTAGTATCTAAAAATCCTCTTTCAATAAAAATAGGATTTGCTAATATTTTTTTAACCTGTTCGTCTAATGAGTGATTGGTATAATTCTGTTTTTTAAGAAAGACAAAACATTCTTTCAGTACTGATTTAAAAGCCTTAGGTTCATTAGAAAAACATTCCACGCGATCTATTACATTTTCTAAATAACTTATTCTTAATGATAGATATCGGTTATAAAAATCTTCGAGCGTATTTTTATAAAAACAACTTTTAATATCAAATGGAAATTGTTCTAAATCTAAGTCTTGCAAAATAATCTTCAACATTTCTTTATTGGTTTCATAGTATGCTAATGATTTTTGAAACTCACTATGTTGGTAACCTTTCCATTTTTCTTTAAAATTTTGAGGCATAAAACGTTTGATATCATTCGATAACCATACTGCTACCTGACCTTTTTCATTATGATATAAGATATATTTTCGTTTCGGTGAATCTTTTTTCTTCTTTTTTGTTTGAATATAATCTTCTTCTCTATTCTTATGTTCCTTTAATAAATCTTGAAGCTTATCATATTCATACTTTAAGTCAATAACTAATTTCTTTTTATCAATAGTATTTGACTCCTCAGAATCTTTGTATTTACTCAGAATTTTAGCTGAAGTATCCTTATTTCTTATTTCTGTTACTTGTTGTTGTATTTTTTCTACAACTTTTCTTTCTAGTTTATCTCCTTTTGTACCAATAACCAAAAGCTCATATAACAACGAATGAATGTCATTTAAACTTAAATAGGCAATTGCATTGCCTTGATAAATGATATTTTTGTTATTATATTTTGTATCATCATTAATCTGTACAATTTTATTAATGATCTCCTTTTTGCTTATTTTATCAGATTTTCTCGTTTTATTGTTGAGTGTATTTTTTGATTCATTTAATACAGCCTCTATATCCTTGTTAAGCAGTTTTACTTGTATTCCTATTTTACCAGCATCTTTGTCATTATTTCCTTTTTCTTTTGGAAATTCATAGCTTGGATTGGGAAATAATTCCCAAGCAGGATCTAATTCAGTTTCATTTTTAAAAAAATCAGCTTTCGCTTTATTTACTTCTGATAATCGTCCAAAAACGGTAATTTTATCTTTGATGACACGTTCTGTAGTCACTTCAGAATTTCCAAACTTTTTGGTTGCTTTATGATGTACATAATTTCCTAAATTCACCTGAAATCTTAAAGATGGAAATTCGGCGTATTCGTCTAAGAAACGAATTGCAAAATAATTAAACTTATCTTCATATCGTTTACGAATAACTGGATGCAATACTCTTGAATTTTCTAAGTTTTCCTCATTCTCTTCATTATCCTTAAAGTATTCATTCCAATCTTCAATAAATGTAGCTTGTAATGTCTGATCCAGATTTTGATAAATACAGTGAGGTACTTTCGAAACTTCATCTATCATTTGCATCAATAAAGTTTCTTTATCTCCTTTTACTGATGTTTTGATTCTTTTTTTAAGACCCTTATAAGCTAATACAGAATAAATACGATGAGTTGTCATAAACAATAATCCATTTTTTTCTGGAGTTGTTTCCTCACTCTTACTTTTTCCTTTATAACCTCTAATATTAGATTTTAAACTTTCGACTTCTTTTTTATTTAGAAAAAGAGAAAGTAAAAAAATGATCCCACTCGATGAAATTGGCAACTCTAAATAAGATGAATTTTGATGTACTTTTATCTGTTTAGTTCGAATAATGTCTTTTAATGATTCATTACCTTTTTCATCCTTATAAATAAAACGACGAAAGACATCATTATAAACCGCATTTTCTATAGCTCCTTTATCCTTTCTATCAAATCGTTTTCTTTTACTTTCTAAGTATTTAACTTTTAACTTGCATAAAATATCTAATTCTTCTTGTAAAGAATCTTTGATCAATTCTTTTGTTTTATCTGTTTTTAGGTATTTATTTTTAGTTGTTATTATCGTATTAAATAGAACTTCATCTAAGAATGATAATATCTTATCATCTATTTCTATTGGTTCATGATGATAATGTGTGTAGTAATGCCTTAATTGAGAAATTGTATTGATTAATCCTTTAAACATATCTCTGAAACACTCAATTCGTTTTTCCCTTGGTACTTCAACTACCTTTTCTCCTTTCTTAATTGTTTCCCTATCTAAATAATTGACTATCGGAAAATAATCTGCAAAAGCATTGACCCATTTTTCATAATCAACCAAAGACATTTCTTTACGAAAAACATTATTTAATAATTCTATATTACTTGAGGAATTCGTTTCTCCTAATCTTTTTTTAACTTCTTTAAATACTTCATTAATGTTGTTTTCAGCTAAATTAAAATAGCCTCCAAAATAATATTTATCTTCCTTTTTAAAAGGATTATATTCTACCCCTTTACCTAATTTTTCTTCCATTTTTTATGTGTTAGTGTTGTTATGTGTTCTATCAGCGTAGTAACTTTCAAAAACTCTTTCAATCATTTTTACTCTTAGCCATCTTGTTACATAAATATTGACAAGTAGACCAATAAAAACTATTAAAAGTGATAATCCAAGATTTTGGGTTTGATTCAATTCATTGCAATAACTATAGAATATCGTAAACAATAAAATTGGGACTAAAATCAAGCCTATTGTAAAAAAGTTTCTAAACATAAAATACAAACTTTGAAAATTTTTGACTTGAGTTATTTTATCATTTACTTCTAAATAATAGTAAGCAAAATCAAACAAATAATCAGTCGGTTGATTGCTTGTATTTTCATTAGAATCATGTTTTCTCAATTTTGCATATTCTTCATTTAAATGAGGAATAATAAGTTTAGAATACTCTCCTAATTCTGCATCCTTAACAGAAGTGTAAACAAGCTTTTTTAGAAATGGCATTTTTAAAATTACTTGTGTTGTCAACACATGAATGATTACTCCTATTACTAATGATGCACAAAAAAGAATTAAACTATCTCCAATATTATCTGAAGAAAATAGGTTATTACTTCCCAATAATAGAAATCTAAAGATATCGACTACTTTAATTACAATAAATCCTGGTATGACGAAATGTAATCTTCCCTAAAAAC
>NZ_DJBB01000058.1:0-41197 GCF_002429865.1 Empedobacter sp. UBA5987 | reverse complement strand
ACACACTTTAAGAGACAGTCCTAATAATTAATTTTTAATTTGTCCAAATTTTTGGGTGCAGTCCAAATTGAGATGGATTTTTTTATTTATCATTAAGATACTTATTAATCAACAATAATTTTATTAGATTGATTTTTCGTTTTAACGATATAAACTCCTTTAGGTAATTTATTTAATCTAACTTTAGAATTATTTGTTACATTTTGAATCGTTTGAACCAATTGTCCATTGATAGTAAAAATTTGAATTGTTTCTTTATTTTCAATTCCATTGACAACAAACTCATGATTTTTAACTGGATTAGGATAAATAACTAATTTATTATTTTGCTTTTTAACCTCATCTGTTGCTAATTTTTCGTAACAAGTCCATGATAAATTATCAAAAGAAACACGGTTATTTGAAGTTTCATCAATCAACTCAATTACAACATCTCCTTCAACATTAATATTATCAATTTTTGTTGTTTTAGCTGTTTTAGAATAAGGTATTTGTCCTTTTACTTCTCCATTAATTTTTAATGTATAAAATCCATCAGAATCTGCAAAAGGAAGATATGTTTTTACTGATAAAGAACCTATTCCTCCAGAAATTGTAGATGATTTTAAATTTCCTTTTCTAATACAAATTGCTTTATTACTATCTCCATCGATATAAATTTGCTTGTCTGTTCTTGCATTTGTTGCAGTCCACACAATTCCTCTATTCGACCAAGTTCTATCTGTGTAAGATGATGCTGGAGGTGTACTTCCTGTAGATGGAATATTTTCAAAATCCTCTGTTCCACAGCTTGTTCCTTCTCCTGAACCTCCTCCTATATTAGATTCTTTTGTTGTTACTTGAATTACAGTACTATTATCCGATTTATTTCCAGCTACATCTTTTGCTACAACATAAAAAGAATAAGTTGTCGAAGGATTTAATCCAGAAACTGTTCCGTTATTACTATAAACAGTTGTATTATATGTATTGTCTACATAAATATCATATTTATTAACACCTACATTATCTCTAGAAGCTGTCCAAGTTAACGACACACTTGATGATGTAATCGTTGTTGAAGCTAAATTTGTTGGCACAGTAGGTTTTTCAGTATCCTCTTCAGAACCTCCTCCTTCACCAAAAGATTCTGGCCAATTATTTTGCGCTTTAGGACCTCCCCAAATAACAGTTGCTAAATATGGATTATCAATAAACGGATTTCTATTTCCTTGAACATTCGCTACAACATTATTTCTTTGAATTTCAAATTGCGAAACAGGATCTTCTACATTCCATTTCAAAAGAATATCAGGGAAATCTGATGAATATGTACTTGGTCCAAAAGTAATGTTAAGAGGTAAAGTTCGTTTGTCATAACGTACATACATATACATTAAAATTCTCGCAACATCTCCTTTCCATTCATCACCTGGATACCAACCACCACGACTCGTTTTCATTGCCATTGCTCCTACTCCATCATCAAAAAGCAAACTTCCACGAGTACTATTCAATGTGACATCAGCAGGACGTAAATGATGTCCATCTGATCCAGGTCCAGAAGTTCCTAAATTTGGTGTTCCTTTAGATTTTGCATAAACATGCTCTCTATTCCAAGATCCTGAAAAAGCACGACTTCTTTGATGTGTACCAGAACTCTGAGATCCATAAATCAACAATAAATTAGATGGATTTTGAGGATCGGCATCACTTGTTTGAAATAAATTTTTCAAACCTTCTGAATAAGAAACATTTTGCTTATGAGTATCAGTAATTAATTTAGCAAAATCATTTTTCAACTCATTCTTCGTTTTACTAAAATTAATGCTTGAATAATACGCAGGTGCTTTTTGAGCTTGTGCGAATAATGCTAAAGCAAATGATAAAAAAGTAAATTTCAATTTCATTTTAATAACAATTATTTGTTTAATAGTATAACTTCCTTGTTTTCATAAGAAAGCCTTAATGTGTAATTTTTCATTATCAAAGGAATTTGTTTTTCGAACTCCAAAAAATAGATTTTTCCAAATTGATAAAACCTCGCATTTATTTCTTCTTTCAAATATGTAGATGCAACATTAGCTTCTATTTCATTGATTAAAAATGGTTTTTCTAACCAACTTATATTTTGTTCTTCAAAAAAGAATACATCTGTAAAAAGGCCTGGATGATTTTTTCCTTGTCCTATAAAAATTCTGTTTTCGCGTTCATCAATTCCAATCACATAAACCGGAAATTCTTTTCCGCTAACATTTAAACCTTTTCGTTGTCCTATTTCAAATTTTTCTATTCCAGTATGTTCTCCCACAATAAAACCATCAAACAAAGAATAATTTCTTTGGTTTACCTTCCAAGAAAGTTCTTCTTCTTTTGATTGAAAAGATGGTTTTTCCATATTATAAATAGAAGAATTTTTTGGAATTTCTACAATTTGACCTATTTTCACTTCAATTAATTTATTTGTTTCTTTCCAAAAAAGGAAAGCCATAAATATAGAATGTTAATGTTAACTAAAAGTTAAAAATAAAATTTTCATTTTTAAACTATTAACATCTTATAAACAAAAAAGGGATTTCTAATTGAAATCCCTTTTTTGTATTTTAAAATCTTTTAATGACTATGCGTGTTAGCTTCCCCAGCTGAACCTTCACGATCATATGAACAACAAGAAGGTAAATTTCCGTACACTTTTTCTTCTGCACGTTTATTATCAGTATCGTGACCAACCGCTACTACAGCGTTTTCTACATCATCCACTTTACTCTTTTTCTCATTCAATATAATATGTAAATTTTGCGTATTACTATCCCATTCAGCAGATTTTACACCTTTTACACCATAAGCTGCTTTTTCTATACGATCTTTGCATTGCCTACAATTTCCTTTAACGTGTAAATCGTGTTTTGCATTTTTATTTTGTGCTTGTGCGCTAATTCCTAAAGTCGCAACCAAAGCAAAGGCTAATAATTTTTTCATTATTTTATATTTTTTATGATTTTTATTTTAAACTAAATCTTAATCCAGCGTAATACATTTGTCCAAAAATTGGCGCATAAACAATCGAACTATCGAAATTTGAACCAAAAGGATTATCTGCTCCTAAAATTACGCGATGTTGTTGATAATTCGTTACATTTTCTCCTCCAATATATACTTCAAAACGTTTTGAAAAAACACGTGTAATCTGGAAATTAATTGTCCCAAATGGATTCGAATATTCATTCAACTGATTTTCTGGTAAATTATCTGATGTATTTGGTAAACGCTGTTTTCCAATCCAATTATACGTTGCATCAAAACGCCAATTTTTACCATTTCTTTCGCGTGTTTCGTATTCTAAATTTGTAAAGAAACGATGTTTCGCTTGCAACGGACGTTCTAATTTTCCTTTTTCATAATCTGTTGCGATATCGTAATATTTATAAGATGCTCTAATTTTGAAATTTGTGAATGGATTATAATTAAAATCAAATTGGAACGAATTTGCATACGAATCTCCTTCTAAATTATAAAATCTTACTTGACGAGCCAAATAATCGATATCAGTTACGATTTGATTTTGAAAATCTGTTCGATAAAAATCTGCTGTAACATCTGCATTTTTACCAAATAATTTAAATTCTTGTGTTACGCTAAATCCATAATTCCATGCAATTTCTGGATCTAAACCATATATTTTTCCATTTCCATCGCCCAGAATATTAAATTGTCTTGAAGATGCAAATAAATTCTGATTTTCTGCAAATATATTATTGATTCGTTTTCCGCGACCAACCGACGCTTTTATTGTTGTTCCTTTTACTGGCATATAACGCGTATGCAAACGCGGTGTCAAGAAAAAGCCCATTCGATTATGATAATCTCCACGAAGCCCAGCAATCATATTGAAATTCTTCATATTATCAAACGTATATTCGAAAAATGCTCCTGCAGAATTATCAATTCGATCATAATTCGCATCCGTTGGAAGCGCTACAAATTCCTTGAATTTATCGTATGTAAAACTAGCTCCTGTAGAGAATTTATTTTTTGTATTGCTAATAATCGAACTAAAAATATAATTGGCATAAAAACTTTGTTGTTCGATATCATATTGATTCAATCCAAAGTAAGAATCTTGTTTATGATAGCTAAACGCCGTTTGTAATCCCATACTTTGATAAGGCATTTCTGGAAAAACATACCCAATTTTTGACGAAACATCCACACGATTTGTATTGATTTCTGACCCCCAATAATTTGTTGTTAATTTATCACGATCTTTATCAAAATCAACTTGTCCTGCTTGTTTTGTATCATTCAAATATCTTGCAGATAAAAATCCGACCCAACCTTTTTCTAAGTTTTGATATTGCCAACGATTCATTACATTAACTTGGTGTCCAAGCGGATTATCTAAAAATCCATCATCGTTCATATCATTCTTCGAAACGCGTGCATTTCCATGCATAAACAAAGAAGTACTCCATTTATCATTCAATTTTTTGTTCAAATGCACATTTCCTTCAAAACGAGAATCTGTCGAACCATAAAGATTCACAAACAACGGAATATCATTTGAAGGTTTTATTAATTCTGTATTAATCTGCCCAGAAATACTTTCGTAACCATTAATCACCGTTCCAGCACCTTTCGTCACCTGAATACTTTCTACCCAAGTTCCTGGCGTAAAACTAAGCCCAAAAGCTTGAGAAGCTCCACGAACATTTGGTATATTTTCTTCTGCAATCAAAATATAAGGAGAGGTTAAACCTAACATTTTAATTTGCTTATTTCCTGTCACAGCATCCGAAAAATTGACATCAATAGAAGGATTTGTCTCGAAAGATTCAGCTAAATTACAACATGCTGCTTTCAACAATTCTTTTCCAGTCATTGTCGTCATATTGGTTGCAAACTTCGATTTTTTAAGCGAACTACTTGTATCACGAACCACAACTTCATTCAACGAAGTATCCCCAAAATGATCTTTTACATTGATGGTGATATTCTGAAATTCGTCTTTTAATTCCTTAAAAGTTGTTGTTTCATTGTCATAAAAAACACCTAAAATTGAGGTTGGTTGATAATTTTCGATCTCAAAGTTTCCTTTTTCATCTGTAATAACAGTAATATCTGACGATTGCCAAAACACTTCTGCTCCAACGATTGGTTGTTGATTTTGATCTGTAATTTTTCCTTTTAAAGTAGATTGTGCGTAAGAAAACGCAGCACTTAGTATAAATACTGAAGTGAATATTTTTTTCATTTTTACGATTTAAGGCTCAATGCCTATTTATTATTGTGTACTTGTTGATTAGATTTTCATCAAATACTTTAATATTTAGATAATAGCGTATTGTTTTCTGATTAATTTAATCAAAAAATAAACGGGTATTACCCTTCGTAAAATGTTAACTGAGAATTGAGTATATAATTTGGCGGTGCATTTGACGCAACATAAAAATCAAGGAAACTAGATTGATTGCTCACCTCTTCATCTTGAATCGGAATTCTAATTTGAAGAATTTCAGAAACTATAAAACTAATCGGAATAAGTTTTTGAATTTTGACAGTTTGCTTTTCTACAAACTTATCCGAATATGAAATATCCTTACAGCAATCATCTTTTTTAGATTTATTGTTTTCCGGTAATTCGCAATGTTTTTTTTCTGTTTTTGGAGGACAACACGAAGTAGAAACTCCCATTTCGTGCGAATTATTATCCAAATGATTCAACTTCACTTGCTCCACCACTCCTTGACAAAAATGCATAGAAAATGCGTAGCTAAGATTTGAAAAAATCAAAACCACCGACAAAACATACTTTATGTAATGTTGCATTTTCATGTTGGACAAAAATAAACAAAAAATTCAAATCAAAACAAACTGAAATTTATATCATTTTCAAAGTTTCTTATAGAATTTTCAGTTTTCATCACTTTATCTTCTTGCCTGTTTGTTCGTCGGAATATTAATAATCCCAGAACCATTTACCAACGATTTATCGTTTTCGTTAACAATTTTCAAAACAACTTCAAAATTTTGCCAATCTATCCCTTGCAAAGTCACTAAACCTGTTGCTTTATCAATCGATTTTATTTTAAATCCTTTATCAGGAAAATCTTGTCCATCGACAATCGGATCAAAATCCAACCCAACTTCTGGCTCAACTTTAAAAGCAGAATCTTGCACAAATTTGTATCGATCTTTAAAACTTTGCGTCAATAATTCATTTTGCTTGATATACTCATCTTCGTTTATTTTTCCAATTGTATCCATGATATAATCAACATAATTATTCATAAAATCAAGCGCAACATTATAATTAACATCCGATTCTTTAACCGAATCTTTCACTTCACTTTCAATTTTATTTTCTGTTGATGAACTAGATGAATTATTAGAATTACAACTTGTAACAAAACTTAATAATAGAACAGGAAGAATAATTTTTTTCATAGGGTTATCTTTTTTTTATGATTTAAAAGTATGTTTTTTTTGATTGAAATTGAAATAACTCGAATAGTAAAATCAATCATTTTGTTAATAATCTTCTCAAAAAATAGAATAAGCGATTAAAGCCTTACGATTTTATCAAAATATACCTCAATAGTCATCAAAAATCACTAAAATTGCACTTTAAATAAGAACACACAATTAATTATGTCAGAAGATATTTTCAAGAAAGTAGTTTCTCATGCGAAAGAATATGGTTTCATTTTTCAATCGAGTGAGATTTATGATGGATTATCAGCCGTTTACGATTATGGTCAAAACGGAGCTGAGCTAAAAAATAACATCAAACAATATTGGTGGAAAGCAATGGTACAAATGCACGAAAATATTGTCGGCATTGATTCTGCTATTTTTATGCACCCTACTACTTGGAAAGCTTCGGGCCACGTTGACGCGTTTAATGATCCTTTGATTGATAACAAAGATTCTAAAAAACGTTACCGTGCCGATGTTTTAATTGAAGATCATTGTGCAAAAATTGAAGGTAAAATCGAGAAAGAAGTTGCAAAAGCTGCAAAACGTTTCGGTGATGCTTTTGATAAAGATCAATTTGTTGCGACAAATCCTCGTGTTGTAGAATATCAAAATCAAATCAATACAATTTTAGCGCGCATGGGAAAATCTTTGGAAAACGAAGATTTAGATGATGTAAAAGCTTTGATTGAAGAATTAGAAATTGCTGATCCTGTAACTGGTTCTAAAAACTGGACAGAAGTTCGTCAATTCAACTTGATGTTCGGAACAAAATTAGGTGCAACAGCTGATCAGGCAATGGATTTATATTTGCGCCCAGAAACGGCTCAAGGTATTTTCTTAAATTACTTGAACGTACAAAAATCTGGACGTATGAAATTACCTTTCGGAATTGCTCAGATTGGTAAAGCTTTCCGTAATGAGATTGTTGCACGTCAATTTATTTTCCGTCAACGTGAGTTTGAACAAATGGAAATGCAATTTTTCGTAAAACCAGGAACTGAGTTAGATTGGTACGAAAAATGGAAAGAAACACGTTTACGTTGGCACCAAACATTAGGTTTAGGAAATGATAATTACCGTTTCCACGACCACGAAAAGTTAGCGCACTATGCAAATGCTGCTGCTGATATTGAGTTTAAATTCCCATTCGGATTCAAAGAATTAGAAGGAATTCACTCTCGTACAGATTTCGATTTGAAAGCTCACGAACAACATTCAGGTAAAAAAATTCAATATTTCGATAACGAAACAAACGAATCGTACACACCTTACGTGGTAGAAACTTCTGTAGGTTTGGATCGTATGTTCTTAGCAGTTTTCTCAAATTCATTGAAAGAAGAAGTTTTAGAAGATGGATCAGAACGTGTAGTATTGTCTTTACCAGCTGCATTAGCGCCAATTAAAGCGGCTGTTTTACCATTAGTTAAAAAAGATGGTTTACCTGAATTAGCGAAAGAAATTTTGAAGAAATTACGTTTAGATTACAACGTAATGTACGAAGAAAAAGATACTATCGGTAAACGTTACCGTCGTATGGATGCGATTGGAACACCTTTCTGTATCACTGTTGACCACGATTCATTAAACGATAATTCTGTTACTTTACGTTACCGTGATACAATGGAGCAAAAACGTGTTAATATTAATGAGTTAGCTCAAATTATCGACAAAGAAGTCAACATGAAATATCTTTTTGAACAATTATAAAAAGAATATCTTCTCAATACAATAATACTAAAGCTCAGAAATTTCTGAGCTTTTTTTATTTTTATTAAAATTTTTAACAATTTGGCAAAGCTTTTGATTTTAATCTAGATATATTAATCTAAAAAATACAAATTATGGGCTTTATTATTAATCTTTTGGTATCAGCATTAGTTGTTTTCGGACTTGCTAACATTTTACCTGGAGTATCTGTAAAAGGATATGGTTCTGCGATTATTGTTGCACTTGTTATCGGACTTTTAAATGCTGTTGTAAAACCAATTTTAAACATTATTAGTTTACCTGTAACAATCTTAACATTAGGTTTATTTTCTTTTGTGATTACAGCAATTATTATCTTATTAGCAAGCGCAATTATGGGAGACAGTTTCCATGTTGACGGATTCTGGTACGCATTATTATTTGGTATTGTTTTAGCAATTGTCAATTCTTTAGTTGGAGGAATGATGGGAGACTAATTTATACAAATTACTACATATAAAAAGCTGTCTAATTTTGGACAGCTTTTGTATTTTATAAAAGTTTTATTGAGGATAAAATTTTATTTGCTCAAAAATATAGTTATCATGTTTTTTAAGAAGATCAACCAATTGTTTCAATTCGGACTCTTCCCATTTATTCTGAAACATCTCATCATGAATTAACACAACTATATTATTATTTGTAAAGGTTTTATTCGATTCTAATTGATTAACAATTTGTTTATAAATCGCTTGAACAGATTGCACCGGTGTTCCATCTTTTCCATGATGCGTCCATTCCAAATCCCAACCAATAACTTTATAACCCAACTTTGCTAAACCATCAGCCGTTTGTACACCAGAAGCTCCATCATTCTTCGATTTTCCGTCCAATCTCCACATGTTTCTTCCTGGTAAACGAACAATTTTATCTTGTAATTTTAGTATCGATTGGTTTTTCAAAATATCCTCAACCGACGTTTGCTCGTTACTATAAAACTTTTTGTACTGATCATTCGCATGCGTCCAACTATGATTACATTCTTCGATGTAAGGATTATCTTCGTAATATTTAAAATAATCCGTCATTGTTTTATTTTTCTCCACATGTTCTCCAACAAGAAAAACAGTCACTTTTAACTTCTCATTTTTGAAAACCTCATCAATATTTTCACTTCCATTCAAAGGTCCATCATCAAAAGTTAAATAGATATATTTTTTCACAGAATCACTCGCTTTCTGTGCAAACAAACTTGTCGAGAAGATTAATAAAAAGACACTCAAAAGTGTCATTATTCTTTTATTCCATATCATTTAAGTTAGTTTTTAATGAATTAAATGTATGAAAGAAATTCTATTTTTTATATTTTTCTAATGCTTTTTCTAATCGTGTTTTGATTCTTTTTTTCACTAATCTTGGAGCAAGAATTTCTATTTCTTCTCCAAATCCTAAAAGTTCTCGTTCCAACTCAAAATTATGTACAACTTCTATCGAAAATAAAGTTCCTTCGTCCGTCACTTCCAACACTTTTTGCGTCGCATGAATTGGTTTTGTCACCACATAGGGCGCTAATTTTTTATTCACACGAAAAACAACACGCTGCTCCCTTTCTTTCACACTTTTCGTTACGCCAATCGCATTGTTATAATACGTATCAAAATTAATTTCTTGCTCATCGATAAAAGGTTCATTTGCCAATTCATAAAACTCAACAATTCTATCCAAAGCCAACGTATACAAATTTTTATCTTTTCTCGATTTAGCCAATAAAAACCAGCGATTACGGTATTCTTTCAACAAATACGGATAATAAACTTGTTGTTTTGGTTCTTGATTTTTTGCTTTGAACGATTGATAAGAAATCAGCAAAGACTGCTTCTTCACAATTGCTTGATACAATCGATTCAAATGCTCCAAACCTTTTAACAATGCATTTTCCTCAAACTGAATATAATTTGGTTGTTGATGAGTTTGCTTGGATAAATTATTTTCGAGACGCGTAATAATCTCGTTCATATCATCAAAATAATTAAAACCATTCAATTGTTTCATCACCGAAATCACTTCTTTCATTTTATCTAAATCTGCAGACGAAACAGGCGAATTATGAATCGAATAATTATGATCTTCATATTCATAAAACTTTTTTTCTCGAACAACAATTGGCGCATGATAACCCAATTTATCACTTCGCATCACCTGAATGTCGCTTTGAATTGTCCGTTTCGAAACGCCAGAAGTTATTCCTTCGTATTCATACAAAGCTTCCGAAACTTTTTCTATCAAATCTTCTAATGTCCATTTTCTGAAATGATTTTGAAGACATTTATCGATCGTTTGATAACGTATTAATGCAATTTTATTGGTTGCCATGGTTGATTTCTTTGTTCAATACTACAAATTTCAAATCAAAGTACGCAATCTATTTGCGCAGAAATTTTTATTTCAAATTTTATTCAAAATATTTTCAATATAAAATCCTCTATTCATCATCATTTACAAATTATTTCGAAAAAATATTTTATTGCGCAATTCATTCGCACACTTCTACTCCAACTTTGTCAAAGGTTTAACAACCAAACGATTTTAATTGTTCCTTGACAAATGTTTCAGTATAGCATTGTAGTAGAAAATGCTTCATCACTTCTATTCTGAATAATTAAAATCCCAATGATGCACATGGGTTCGAATCCCATTTTCAATTTCGATTGGAATAGCTAAGCGGTATAGCAATCATTAATGATGGGTCGTAGGTTCGATTCCTACTTTCAGTAAACTGAAATAACTCAGTTGGTTAGAGTAATCATTAAAATCAGACTTTTAATCTGTTTTTTATCGCCCGAAAGGGCACCATTGGAAACAAAAAAAGCTAAAAAGTTTTCTTTTCGAATAGAAAGTTTATTTCGTAGAAATAAATTTGAAATAAGATCAAAAACTTGCTTAAAACCTGAATTTGAAACTTTAGTTGATGATTGATTTCAAAAGTTTAAACTAAAAAATCAAGTCAAAATGATTTGAAAAAAATGATTAAAACAAGAAATCAAAATAAGCTGCTCAAACTTCAAATTCCGTTTTAAAAAAGAAAAATGATTTAGCTTTTTTAATTAAAAAATTTAGAAAAAGATTCTTCGATAAACTCAGAATGACAATAATTCGTCAATTCGAGTGATTTTTCGAAATGAAAATAAAGAAAAATTGTATCGAGAATAGAATTAAAAAATAGTCATCCTGAACTCGTTTCAGTATCTCATAATAAAGATTCTTCGACAGGCTCAGAATGACAAAAAAAATAGTAAAAACCTATAAAAAATAATAAAATGAAAAAATTAGCAATTAACAACCAAGAAATTGGAATCTATATCAAAAATAACGAAGTAGATAAAATTTACTCAAAAGGAAATTATTGGATTTTCTTTAATAAAAACATCGAAAAATTAAACATCAACGAAATAATTGATGAAAAATACCACACAATGTTTTTAGAAAATGAAACATTGAAATCGATGGTAGATTTTATCGAAGTATTACATAACGAAGTGTTGATTATTTACAAAAACAATCAATCGTACGATTCATTTTACAATAAAAATGTGATGATTTGGAAAAATTCGACTCAATTAAAAGCTGTAAAATTTGACTTGAATTCTACTGACGAAATTAAGAATTTAACAAAAAGAGAAATAGATATTTTAAGAAAAACTGGTGCGATTCGTATTATTTCTATTCCAACTTATCATGAAGGAATTTTGTTCAAAGACAATGAATTTAATTCAGTTTTAAAAGCTGGCGAGTATAAATTTTATAACAACGAAGTTAAAATCTCGATGGTATCTTTTGATATGCGTCCGCAAACAATTGAAATTTCGGGACAAGAAATTTTGACGAAAGATAAAGCGCAATTACGAATCAATTTTATGGTAAATTATCAAATTACTGATTTGTTAAACGCTTATCAATCGAACAAAGATTTCGAGAAAATGATTTATCAAGCCATTCAATTAGGTTTGAGAGAATTTATTGGAAACATGAATTTTGATGATTTGATGTCAGATAAAAATTCGGTAACGAATTATATCATTCAAAAATATCAAGCTCAATTCCAAGAAATTGGTCTAAAATTGATTGACGCAGGTATGAAAGACATTATTCTTCCAGGAGAAATAAGAGAAATTATGAACCGTGTTTTGATTGCCGAAAAAACGGCTCAAGCTAATTCGATTACGCGTCGTGAGGAAACTGCTTCAACAAGAAGCTTGTTGAATACAGCAAAATTAATGGAAGAAAACGAAACATTATGGAAATTGAAAGAGATGGAATACATCGAAAAAATTGCTGATAAAGTAGGAGAAATCTCAATTTCTGGTGGGTCGAATGTATTAAATGAACTAAAAACAATGTTTACTAAATAATATTCTAACCAAATTATATGAAAACAACTGAACAACAAAACAAACCAATTAATGGAAACGATTTGATTGCCTTGGGTTATCCTGAGAATGAAATTTTAGGAATTGCCTTAAAAATTAACCGAAAAAGAAATGGTTATACAAAAGCCGAAATGCTTGATAAATATGCGCAAGTTTTGTCTTCGCCACAAGATTTCTTAGAAGATAAAATTTTCAAAACGCTTGCAAATGGTTTTATCAATGGAATTCATTTACCTCAACAAGATGAAAACTTAATTGAATTGAATGAAAATCCGAACGATTTCAACATTTATGGTGCAAAAAATATTGAAGATGGTGCTTTAGAACAAATGAAAGTAGCCATGAAACTTCCTGTAACAGTTGCCGGCGCAATAATGCCAGATGCTCATCAAGGTTATGGTTTACCGATTGGCGGAGTTTTAGCAACAAAAAATGCAATTATTCCTTATGGTGTCGGCGTTGATATTGGATGTAGAATGGCTTTATCGATTTATGATTTACCTGCTTCTTATTATTTTGAGCATCATGATTCGTTAAAAAAAACTTTAATAAAAAACACAAAGTTTGGTGCAGGACATGGTTTTCATGGTCAATACAAAGCCGAACATCAGATTTTGGATGATGCAAAATTCGAAACAAATTCATTTATTCAAAATTTAAAAGATAAAGCGTGGTCGCAATTGGGTTCTTCTGGAGGAGGAAATCATTTTGTAGAATTTGGTCTGATTGATTTCAAAGAAGATGATAAGAAACTGAACATCAAAAAAGGTTCGTATTTAGCGTTATTAACGCATTCTGGATCGAGAGGTTTCGGTGCTACAATCGCTGGACATTATACAAAAATTGCAAAAGAAATTTGTAAACTTCCGTATAAAGCACAAAATTTAGCTTATTTGGATTTGGATTCTGCAGAAGGTCAAGAATATTGGATTACGATGAATTTGGCTGGTGAATATGCTTCGGCTTGTCACGAAATTATTCATCAAAAAATTAAAAAATCTATCGGTGCAGAAGTTTTAGCTAAAGTAGAAAATCATCATAATTTTGCTTGGAAAGAAATTTACAACGGCGAAGAAGTCATTGTTCATCGAAAAGGTGCAACGCCAGCTTCTAAAGATGTGATGGGAATTATTCCAGGTTCTATGACTGCGCCAGGATTTTTGGTTCGCGGAAAAGGTGAAGAAAATTCTATTCATTCGGCTTCGCATGGTGCTGGTCGTCAAATGAGCCGAACACAAGCAATTAAATCATTATCACAAAACAAGATAAATGATTATTTGAACGATTTTGGAATTACATTAATTGGCGGTGGAAAAGATGAAGCGCCGATGGCATATAAAGATATTCACGAAGTAATGGCAGCGCAACAAGATCTGGTTGATGTTGTGGCTACTTTTACGCCTAAAATGGTCAGAATGGCTGATGACGGATCAAGAGAAGATTAAAAAAATGCCTGAACAAATTGTTCAGGCATTTTATATTTTATTGATTAAATCCAATCTTTTGGATGTTTTAACACGTCTACTAATCTATATTCTTCAGAACCTTCTTCTGGCTGATGATTATAATGCCATTGTACATGTTTGGGTAAACTCATCAAAATAGATTCTATTCGTCCATTGGTTTTCAAACCAAACAAAGTTCCTCTATCATGAATCAAATTAAATTCTACATAACGACCTCGTCTAATTTCTTGCCATTCCTTTTGTTCAGCAGAAAATTCATCATTTTTGTGTTTTTCAACAATCGGAATATACGCCTCCAAAAATGAGTTTCCTACTTCTGTTACGAAATCATACCATTGTTCAACTGTTTTTTCTGAAGTTGGTTTCAAGTAATCAAAGAACAAACCTCCTATTCCACGCGCTTCTTCTCGATGCGTATTCCAAAAATATTTATCACATTCTTCTTTATACTTTAAATAAAAAGCCGCATCATGCGCATCACAACTTTTTTTACAGATTGTATGCCAATGCATCACATCTTTTTCATCCAAATAATATGGCGTCAAATCTTGACCTCCTCCAAACCATTGATCGACAATATTTCCTTCTTTGTCATACATTTCAAAATATCTCCAATTTGCATGAGTCGTCGGAATATGTGGACTTGTTGGATGAATAACCAAACTCAATCCACAAGCAAAAAATTTACCCGAAGAAACATTCAAAGCCTTTTGCATGGTTTCTGGTAATTCACCATAAACCTTAGATATATTAACGCCAGCTTTCTCAAAAACAGCTCCGTCAGTTAAAACACAAGATAATCCACCACCTCCTTCTTCGCGTTCCCAATTATCTCGTAAAAATTTAGCTTTACCATCAACTTCTTCAAGTTTGGCTATAATTTTACTTTGTAAGTCTTGTATATATTGAAAAAATTGATCTTTCATCATAAATATTTTTGCAAATATAGAATGAAATCTCCTTGTGATAAAATTAGCCTTAAGATTAATAAAATTTCAAACCTTAATTTATAATTTTAAATGGTATATCAAAAATTAATCTTGCAGGTTCTCCTTTTTCAGTAAAAGCTGGAATTATTTTTTTGTTGTCTTTTTTCAATTTTAAAACATAATTCACAAAAGCCTCTTCTATAAGTAATTTTTCTGAATCATTCCCATTTATTTCTAAATCTTGAAATTCACCTTCTTTATTTATCTCAAATTTAACTTTTGCATTTACATTTATTTCATTAATTGTCAAACCATTATTTTTTAACACCTGTTCAACTTCAAGCAATAGCTGTTTATTAAAATCCTTACTAAAACAGTCTGCTAACTTCTTTACACCTTTCTTTTCAAATTTTTCACAACCAGGATAAATCATCATCCTAGCCTTCCCTTTTTCTTGAGCAAAGACAATTGAACTAAATAATAAAAAAGTAAATAGTAATTTCATTCATTTTAATTTTTTGTAATATAACAAAACCCATATCCATTATCAGAATTATAAGTAATATATATTAAAATACAATTTTAAATAGTAAATACTTATATTTATCAAAATCAATAGAACCTTCAAAATAAACTTAATATCATTAAAAATAAATATTTTAGCCAATTAAAATCATTTAAACGATTTAATTTTAAATCAAACCAATAGCAATCCAAAAAAGTTATTAACAATATTATTCACAAAAGAAATCTTTCTATACCTTTGCAGAAGAAATTTTATAAAACAAAATATAAATGTCACAAAACGGAATTCCATCGGTTAATTTAGCAGACTTTTTATCTGATGATCCAGCAAGAAAACAAAAATTTGTCAACGAAATTGGACAAGCATACGAAGAAATCGGATTCGTTGCTTTGAAAGGACATTTTTTATCTGACGAATTAGTTGAAAATTTATATAAAAGCGTTCGCGAATTTTACGCTTTACCTACAGAAACAAAACAAACTTATGTAGTAGAAGGAATTGGTGGTCAACGCGGTTATACAGCTTTCGGAAACGAACATGCTAAAGGTAGAACTGTTGGTGACTTGAAAGAATTTTGGCATTTTGGACAGTATTTAACTGAAGAAGATAAAGCGAAATACAACTATCCAGAAAATGTTGATGTAAACGAAGTTCCAGGTTTTAACACTTATGGTGAAGAAACATACAAACAATTAGAAAAAACTGGAGTTTACGTTTTACGTGCTTTGGCTTTATTCTTAGGTTTAGACGAGTTTTACTTTGATGATAAAGTAAAAAACGGAAACTCTATTTTGAGAGCAATTCACTATCCTCCTATCACAGAAGAGCCTAAAGATGCAGTTCGTGCTGGTGCTCACGGAGATATTAACTTGATTACATTGTTAATGGGAGCGCAAGGTCGTGGATTACAAGTGCAACGTCATGATGGAACTTGGGTTGATGCAATTGCTGCTGACGACGAATTGGTGATTAATGTTGGTGACATGTTATCTCGTCACACAAACAACAGATTAAAATCAACAATTCACCAAGTGGTTAATCCAGAGAAAGAATTATGGGGAACATCTCGTTTTTCTATTCCATTCTTTATGCATCCAATTTCTGAAATGGATTTATCTGTTTTAGAAGATTGTGTAACAGAAGAAAATCCAAAACAATTTGAAGATATTACAGCTGGAGATTTCTTGACTCAGCGTTTAAGAGAAATTGGTTTAATTAAATAAGCCATATTTAATCTATTATTTCATAAAAAAAGAGAGTTGATTTCGTCAACTCTCTTTTCGTTTACATGCCTCTTACGTACATGTTGTAGTTAAAAATATCCAAACACAACAAGGTGTATTTATAATCATTTTTATTGATATCCACTTCCAAAACTGGATCCGAATTATAAAATCTAATCTTTAGATTATCATTCTTATCCAACAATAAATAAATGGACGAAATCGTTGGACGAATATCATTCATCCAGTTTTTTAAAGATTCTTTTGAATCTTTAATCAACTCAAATTTTTGAAAATATTCGTGAAAAAAATTCTCTAAACGTTGCACTTGTGTCAAACGATCCAATTCACGATATAAATCGATAAAAACGCATAATTTTTCGCGCTTTGGACAAACACATGGATATGGATGTTCTCCATTATAAAGCCATCTTTGCCACTTTTTACACGACGTTTCTTCTATCGCTTTCTCAAATTCGTCTTCGTACTTTAAAAGCCACCAATTCATGCGGCAAATTCGTAAATTACCTTTTGATAACTGCAAAAGCTCGTCTATATAAGCGCTAACGTTTAACATCAATTAAAAATTTGAGTCTTGCTAATTTACAACTTTTCTGATTGAATTTTAATGTTTTAAGAATAATTTTTCAAATTTTAGAATCTTAAATTACTCATCAAATAAAACATTATAAAAGAACATTTTTTCCTTCATCGTTTTATTTTTCATTTGCACATTTCTAACTGGAATTAAGACGTTAAATTGAAATTTTCTGTCTTTTTCGAATTGATTAACAGCCGCATAATTAATCAGATTGTACCACGAATCAATTGGTACATAAATCCCATAAAAGTCTGGGTATAGCGCATCTGATTCATCTTTGTAAACATTGGTAATCGAATAATTATCAATCTCAAATTTCGAAACACATTTGTAGGTTGTTAACTTAGAACAAATTGAAGTGTCTTGTACATATTTTACCGAATCCAATTTCAGTCCAAATTCGTCCATTTTATAATCTTCAAACTTATTAATTGTAGGATCTACCACAATTTTTTTGTTCGGAAATTCCAAACTTTGTTTTTGGATATCTTGTAAAATAATATCGTATATTTTTGCTCGAATTTGATTTGGGTTAACATTTTACGCATCAACAAATAACACAATATGTAAGGAAAAAACCAATAAAAAAAGTCTCATTTTGGTGTTTTTGGTTTAAAATTTGTTTAAATTTATGAAGTATTTACGATTCAAAATCAAATTTAGTTGAAAAGATTTCAAATCTTATCATTTCATCATCTTTTCGTAAATAAATAGTTAAAAAGGTGTTAAAATACGTTTTAACGTAAATACATATTAACTATTATTGTTTATTTTTAATGAGTTAATATAAAGATTAATATCCGACAACAAACGATCGTTATAAATATTTTCTATCCATATTATAAATAAAATCTTTTACCATTTCTCCAAATAAGACATAAAAGTTAGACATTTGCAGTGTCAAATAATTTATTCATAGATAGTAAGACAAAGAGTAACAACGAGTATAACGAAATTGATTTATGAAGTTTGAAATTACTCGCACTCTTTTTACTTTTTAGAGTTTTTTATAGTAGTTTAGGTTGGTTAGTAATCCGTTCACTTTGAACGGATTATTTTTTTATAGCTTATTTATAAAATCTTTCAACAAATTATATACTTTTTCAGAGGAACTCAAATCCAAACTTTCAGCTGTATCATTGGGATCATGATAAAAACCTTTTCCTCCTAAAGTGTAAATAAAAAATGACGGAACACCTTTTAAATAAAACGGACAATGATCGGAATTACACGATTCTCCTCGAATTTTAACTTCTTTTAGGTATTTATTTGTTTGATTGAATTCAACTAATTTTTCAAATTGATTTTTAAAAACTTTACCATTCACAACTTGAATTCCTTGATCGCCCGCTCCCATAATATCTAAATTGACTAAAAATTTGATTTGATTCAATGGAAAAAGAGGATGATTAACATAATAATCTGCGCCTAAAATCCCCGCTTCTTCACCTGCAAAAGCCATAAAAACTGTTCTATAATTAGGCTGATGTTTTGAATAATACTTCATCAGCGCCATCATCATTGCAGTTCCGCTCGCATTATCACTCGCTCCAGGAAAAATAGTTTGTCCAACTTTCCCTAAATGATCATAATGAGCAGAAATCACAATTACGCTATCATTGTTCTTTCCGTCAATGTAACCAATTATATTATTTGCTTCGAATGAATTATTTAACTCTGAATCAATAGAATAATCGTTTATTTTTAAATTTTTAGAATAAAATTTATCCGAAATAATAAATTCTGAAATAGAAGATTGTCGTTGACTAAGACTTGAAGTCAATTTATCTGATGCAAATCTAAAAATCGCTCGATTTTTATTTTCATTTTTCTCATAAATATTCGCCCATTGTTTGTAATATTTCTGAATAGAATCTACAGAAGTCACTAAAGGCGGCAAAATAATATGTTTTCCTTTTTGCGATTCATCATCTTTCACAATAAAATCCCTCGTTTTATCTTTCGACTGAAAAGATTCCACATAGGCTTTTGTGTCAAAAATATAAAAAGGTGAATTGGTTTTCGAAATTGATTTAGAACTTGGCTTTACAATAAAATCAATTCCATATTTTAATTCTTTTCCATTAATTTTCAGTTTTGCATCTTTGATAATATTAATCGGAAAAGTAAATGTTTGATTATAACGATTAGAAAAAGACTTCAATCCATTTTTTTGAAATTCGTTTTGTAAATAAATTCCAGCATTTGTCATTCCATTTTCTACATAACCTCTGCCAGCAAACGAATTTGACGTAAGCGAATCTAAAATTGATTTAAAATATTTTTGATCAAAGGTTTGCGCATTTCCGATTGTAATTACAAAACACGAAATCAAACCAAATAATATCATTTTTATCTTCAGCATTTTAATCATTTTATTCTTCAAAAAATATTCTATTCTAAGATAATTATCATTTTAACAAAAAAAATCAATTATCTGTATTAAGTCAATAACAAATTTAAAAAATCTTTAAAAAGTAAATCAAATTAATACTACTATAAATTTTATATCTTGCATTATTAAGTTATCATAATAAAAACAACAAATCACAAATTAAATGAAAGAAGTCGTAATAGTTTCAGCTGTTCGTACAGCAATGGGATCTTTTTTGGGAAGTTTATCTAACGTTCCAGCTACAGATTTAGGCGCAACAGCTATTAAAGGAGCTTTAGATAAAATCAACTTAGATGGATCTTTGGTTGATGAAGTATATATGGGAAATGTATTGCAAGCTGGTGAAGGACAAGCACCTGCTAAGCAAGCAATGATAAAAGCAGGTTTACCAAATACAATTCCTGCAACAACGGTAAACAAAGTTTGTGCCTCTGGTATGAAAGCTGTAATGTTTGCTACACAAGCAATTCGTTTAGGTGACGCAGATGTTGTAGTTGCTGGAGGAATGGAAAACATGTCGATGGTTCCTTTCTATTCACCAAATGCAAGAACTGGAAATAAATACGGAAATACTGTTTTGTTAGATGGAATTGTGAACGATGGTTTACAAGATTACTACAGCAAAGAAATGATGGGACTTTTCGGAGATACTTGTGCAACTGAGTTCAATATTTCTCGTGAAGAGCAAGATGAGTTTGCAATTAATTCTTACAAAAAATCTGCTGCTGCTTGGGCTGCTGGAAAATTTGACAACGAAGTTGTTCCTGTAGAAATTCCTCAACGCAAAGGAGAACCAGTTATTTTTAAAGAAGACGAAGAATATAAAAATGTAAACTTTGATAAAGTTCCAGGTTTGCGCGCTGTTTTCTCTAAAGACGGAACTGTAACTGCTGCAAATGCTTCTACAATTAATGATGGAGCTTCTGCTTTAGTATTAATGTCTTTAGATAAAGCAAACGAATTAGGATTAAAACCTCTTGCAAAAGTTATTGCTTATGCTGATGCTTCTCAAGAACCTTCAAAATTTACAACTGCACCAGCTAAAGCGGTTGAAAAATTATTGAAAAAAGCAAATATGACAGCTGCTGATGTTGATTTCTGGGAATTTAACGAAGCGTTTTCAGTTGTTGGAATTGCAAATACTAAATTATTAAACCTTGATGCTTCTAAAGTCAATGTAAATGGTGGTGCGGTTTCTATTGGTCATCCACTTGGAAATTCTGGATCAAGAATTTTGGTTACATTATTAAATGTTTTAGAGCAAAACGGAGGAAAAATTGGTGGTGCAGCTATCTGTAATGGTGGCGGTGGAGCATCTGCAATGATTATCGAAAAAATCTAATTTTAGATCAAATACACGATGAAAGCGTCTAATCTGTAGACGCTTTTTTATCTTTTGAAATTAAAATACTTGTAAAAAATCTGAAAAACATTCGACATTTATTATAATTGGCTTAAAAACCTTTTCTATATTTGTTGGATTGAACAAACACTTTTGTATGGAATATTTAGAATTTGAACAACCTATCAAAGATTTAGAAGAACAGTTACAAAGCTGTCAAATCGTCGGCGAAGGAAGCGGTGTTAACATCAAACAGGCTTGCGTTGAAATTGAAATTGCAATTGAAAATAAAAAGAAGGAAATCTATGGTAATTTAACACCATGGCAACGTGTACAATTGTCTCGCCATCCTTCTCGCCCTTATACTTTAGACTACGCTTACGCGATCACAGATAACACGTTTATCGAAATTCACGGAGATAGAACTTTTGCTGATGATAAAGCAATGGTTGGTGGTATGGGAAAAATCAATGGTCAAACTTTTATGATTATTGGTCAACAAAAAGGGAAAAATACCAAAGAAAGACAATATCGTCGTTTCGGAATGTCTAATCCAGATGGTTACCGCAAAGCTTTACGATTAATGAAGTTAGCAGAAAAGTTTAATATTCCTGTCTTGACTTTAGTCGACACTCCTGGTGCATATCCTGGTTTAGAAGCTGAAGAAAGAGGTCAAGGTGAAGCTATCGCTAAAAACATCTACGAAATGTTGAAACTTACAGTTCCTATCATTACAATTGTAATTGGTGAAGGAGCTTCAGGTGGAGCATTAGGAATTGGAGTTGGAAACAAAGTTTTCATGTTAGAAAACACTTGGTATTCTGTAATTTCACCAGAAAACTGTTCTACTATTTTATGGAGAAGTTGGGATTACAAAGAGCAAGCTGCTTCGCAAATGAAATTAACTGGACCTGATATGTTAGAATTAGGATTAATTGAAGATATCATTCAAGAACCGCTTGGTGGAGCACACTACAAACCAGAAGTTGCGTACACAAACTTGAAAAATAAAGTTTTAGACACTTACAACGAATTGAAAAAACTTTCTCCAAAAGAATTACAACAACAACGTCAAGAACGTTACATCAAATTCGGAGAATTTTCAGGATAAAATATTGTTTTACAATAATACTTATTGTAGAATATACGATTTTAAAACGAGATATAAAATTAGTTATATCTCGTTTTTTTATTTAATTTTGGAACTCTTATGGAACAAGCAAATTATAATCCCGAAACACCAGCTAACAAGCACAATGTCATTGGTTTAGAGAAAGGTAAACTTCCTCCACAAGCTGTTGATTTAGAGCAAGCTGTACTTGGCGCGATGATGATTGATAAAAAAGGGTTAGACGAAGTCATTGACATTCTTACACCGCAAGTTTTTTATCGTCCAGAGCATCAGGCGATTTATGCTGTCATTCAAAAATTATTTAACGATTCAGAACCAATTGATTTATTAACGGTTTCGAATGAATTGAAAAGTGAAGGCAAATTAGATCGTGTAGGAGGTGATTATTATTTGATTCAATTGACGCAAAAAGTTTCTTCTTCTGCGCACGTGGAATATTATGCTCGTGTAATTCAAGAAAAATACATCCTTCGTCGTTTAATTGAGATTTCGAATCAAGTCATTGAAAAATCTTACGATGATACTGCCGATGTATTTGATTTATTGGATTATTCAGAATCGAAATTATTCGAAATTACAGAAGGTGGAATCAAGCGTAGTTATTCGGAAGCAAGAGATTTGGTAACCGAAGCGATTGATAAAATTAAAGCCCAATCTACCAAAGAAGGAATGTCTGGTTTATCTTCTGGATTTACAGAAATTGACAAAATTACTTCGGGTTGGCAAGAATCGGATTTGATTATTTTAGCCGCTCGTCCTGGTATGGGTAAAACTGCTTTTATCCTTTCGATGGCGAAAAATATGACGGTTGACAAAAATATTCCGGTTGCTGTTTTTTCATTAGAGATGTCTTCTGTTCAGTTGATTACGCGTATGATTTCGGGTGAAACTGGAATTTCGGGTGAAAAATTGCGTAAAGCAAAATTAGCCGATCACGAATGGAAACAATTATACACAAAAGTAAAAGGTCTTGAAAATGCGCCGCTTTACATTGACGATACGCCTGCCCTTTCGATTTTCGATTTAAGAGCAAAAGCACGTCGTTTAGTTTCTCAACATGGTGTAAAAATGATTTTGATTGACTATTTGCAGTTGATGACTGCTGGTGGTAAAGCAAATGGAAACCGTGAGCAAGAGATTTCGATGATTTCGCGTTCCTTAAAAGCAATTGCAAAAGAGTTAAGTATTCCTGTAATTGCACTTTCGCAGTTATCTCGTTCGGTAGAAACTCGCGGAGGAAGTAAACGTCCTTTACTTTCGGATTTACGTGAATCTGGAGCAATTGAGCAAGATGCCGATATCGTTTCTTTTATTTATCGTCCTGAATATTATAAATTAGAATATTGGGATGATGAAAGTGAACCTTGTGCTGGACAAGCCGAGTTTATCATTGCTAAACACCGTAATGGTGCGTTAGAAAATGTACGTTTACGATTCATTAATGAACAAGCTAAATTTACCGATTTAGAAACTTCATTTGGTGGAGATTTCGAAATTCAAAGTTCGATGAATGATGGTTCTCAAGAAATGGGAAGTGCCATGAATTTATCTGCTATTGATCCCTCTGATGCTTTTGGAGATTTCGGTGGGGAATTCACAAGTTCGATGAACAACGACGACGATAATTTACCGTTTTAGAAAATAATTTTCATTAATTAATATTATGTCAAGCTGAATTCATTTCAGCTTCTCATCATTATGTTTTTTTTATAACCAATAATTTAAAAGATACCTCGACAAGCTCGGTATGACAAATCGTTTTTGTTTTAAATTTATTTTACTAATTATTATATATGATAATGTGATTCTGAAACTAGTTCAGAATGACTTATCATCTTTCAAAGATGATTTAAGAAATCTAAATCCTTAAACATTTAGAAAATAGAAATTTCTGAATTCAGCAAACAATCATCTAGCTCAAATTAATATAAAAACTAAACAATCAACTACATTTAGTTTTATTCAACAAACTATCAGTTTTATTTATCCTAAAAATTTTGTTAGGAACGAGAATTGCTACAACTTTGTATACATTAAATAAAGAGTGAAATGGCAAGTTCAATCAGAACATTAAATCCTGCTACAGGTAAAATCGAAAAAGAATTTCAAGCCTACACAAGCGAAGAAATCAATCAATATATAGACGACGCAAACGAATTATATCAAACATGGCGATTCGAATCTTTCGAAGAAAGAAAAGCTGTAATGAAACGTGTTGCAAACGAAATGCGTAATCAAAAAACTCGATTAGCCGCTTTGATAACAACAGAAATGGGAAAACCATTGTATGAAAGTGAAATCGAGATTGATTATAGTGCCAATATCATCGAATATTATGCAGATAATGCAGAAGAATTCTTGGCAAATGTTCCTTTACAAACAGAAAAAGGTGATGCTTATGTGGTTTCAGAACCTATTGGTGTGTTGTTAGGTGTTATGCCTTGGAATTTCCCTTTTTCTCAAATTGCGCGTTTTGCTGGACCTCACATTATGGCTGGTAACACAGTTGTTTTGAAAACAGCTTCTAATATTCCGCAATGTGGAATCGCTTTCGAAGAAATGTTTACAGCTGCTGGCGCTCCAAAAGGTTTGTACAAAAACTTGTTGATGTCAGGAAAAGACACAGATGCAATTATCAATAATCCAAAAATTGTGGGTGTTTCTTTAACAGGTTCCGAAGCCGCTGGTGCAGAGGTTGCAAGTATCGCTGGTAAAAATGTAAAACCTTCGGTTTTAGAACTTGGTGGTTCTGATCCAATGATTGTTTTGAATGATGCAGATATCGAAAAAGTGATGAGCGGAACAATTAATGGTCGTTTACGTAATGCTGGACAAGCTTGTACTTCTTCGAAACGTATTATTGTACAAGAAGGTATTTACGATGAATATTTGAGCAAAATTACGGACTATGTAAACGGAATGAAAGTTGGTGATCCTACACAGACAGATACCAACATGGGACCTGTAAGTTCGGAAAGTGCATTAGAAAAATTATTGGATCAAATTAATGATTCAGCGAATAAAGGAGCAACAATTGTTTCGGGAGGAAAACGTATTGATCGTGATGGTTTCTTTTTGCAACCAACAATTTTGACAGATTTAAAACCTGGAATGAAGGCTTATGACGAAGAAGTTTTTGGACCTGTGGTTTGTATTTGGAAAGTGAAAGATATAGAAGAAGCAATCAAAATTGCGAATGATACACCTTACGGATTAGGTGCTTCTATTTACACAGAAGATGTTCCAAATGCGGAAAAAATCGCTCGTAGAATCGATTCGGGAATGGTTTACGTGAACAAACAAGTTTCTTCAAGCCCAGATTTACCTTTCGGAGGTGTAAAACATTCGGGTTACGGACGAGAGCTTTCTAAAGCTGGAATTATGGAGTTTATCAATAAAAAATTAATCATGATTGCGAAATAATTTTTCAATCATATCTAAAATAATACAAAAAATGCAACTTCATAAAAGTTGCATTTTTTTATTGAATAAATCCTTGTTTTTGTTCCATTTGGTCAATTTTGAAAAGAATTAAATCACGCATAATTTTTGCTCTATTTTTTGCTTCATTTGCTATTTCTCCTTCAAATTTTTCGTCAATTATTCCGTACCACAATTCAATCCAGCGCTCGAAATGCTGTGGTTTTAATTTTTCTTTCTGACTCAAAACCAAATGTGTTCGCATTGGCCAACCTTCAAAAGTTGCTTTTCCTAACAAAACAGTTTCCCAAAACTGAATCATATGTGGCAAATGTTCGTCCCAATTTACCTTCGCAACTTCCGAAAAAAAGTAACCAATGACATCATCTTTTTGCACTTTATCGTAAAACGTATTCACCAATAAAGCAACATCTTCTGAAGTTTCGATATCTTTTTTCATTAAAACAAATTTACAAAGAACTTAATTCAATTCATCAATGTTTTTAATCACGAAAAAATGCAGTAATTTTACGGTCTCATAAAAATGAATAGAATTGGATAGCAATAGACAACAAAAAGTAAGTAAATTATTTCAAGAAGAATTAGCAGAAGCTTTTAGAAAATGGGCTGTAAAGGAATTCCCTGGAAATTTGATTAGTGTTACAGAAGTAAAAGTAACACCAGATTTGAGCGTTTCTAAAATCTATGTAAGTATTTTTCCAAGTACTCAAAAAGACGAAATTTTCAAAGAAATTAGAGTTAACACACCATTATTTAGAGGGATTTTATCAAAAAGTGCTTCTAAACAAATGCGTATTACCCCAGAATTAATTTTCATTTTAGATAATTCGTTAGACGAAATGGATAAAATCGACAAAGCGCTAAGAGGAGAAGGAAATAATCCAATCTTATAATGAGAAACATTTCACTTTACATTGCGAAACGCTACATTTTTTCGAAAACGAATACAAACGCTGTAAACATTATTACATCGATTGCTGTTGGTGCTATTTTGGTTGCTACAGCGGCTTTGTTTATTATTTTATCCGTTTTTTCGGGCTTAGAAAAAATGAATTTAAAGTATTATAGCAATGTAAATCCTGAAATTAAAATTTCTCCTTCGAAAGGAAAAGTATTAGATAGTTTAACTTTTGTTGTGGATCAATTAAAGCAACAAAAAGACGTCAAAGCTTTTTCTAAAATCATCGAAGAAAAAGTCTACATCGATTACAAAGGAAAGCAAGATATTGCCTATTTGAAAGGTGTTGACGAAAATTTCACCAAAATTACACGTTTAGATACGGTAATTTATGGTGGACAATATTTAGACTTTAATCGCGATGATAATTTTATTGTTTCGAATGGAATTGCAGAGCGTTTGCAACTTTATATCGATCCGATAACGCCAGCAGATTTGATGATGCCAAAAGCTGGAACAGGTCTAATAAAACAAGAAAGCGATGCTTTTACACGCAAAGATGCGTACAGTGTTGGCGTGTTTATTTTGAACGAACAATACGACAAACACATATTTACAACTTTAGGTTTGGCGCAAGAATTATTGTTGTTAAACGAAAATCAATGTTATTCGATTGAGGTAAAAACGACTGGAAAAAAATCGTTTAACGAAGTAAAAATTCAACTTCAAAAAATATTAGGTTCTCATTATAAAATCGAAACCAGACAAGATTTAGATTCAGCTTTCTTAAAAGTAATGAATATGGAAAATTTAATCAGTTACTTGATTTTTACGTTAGTCATTATCATTGCATGTTTCAATTTGGCAGGAACAATTATTATCTTGATTTTGGATAAAAAGAAAGAAATTCAGACGATGTATAGTTTTGGATTATCACGAAAAAACATTCGTAATATTTTCTTTCAAACTGGTTTTATTATCACCCTTATCGCGATGACAACAGGTTTATTAATCGCCTCTGTTATTGGATTATTACAAATAGATTTTGGTTTGGTTATGGCTTCGCCAACTGTTCCATTTCCATTTATCTTTTCTGTCGAAAATTTTGTTGCAGTTATTGTAACTGTTTTAGGTTTGGGAAGCTTAGTTTCGTGGATCGTTTCCAGACAAGTGAAATAAAAAATATTAAGACATAAAAAAAGCTTGNNCAAGCTTTTTTTATGTCTTAATCCCACCTATTCCAACGAATGTAATTTGGTTTTGAAAAGTCAAAATCCATCATTTGAAAATCTCTATTATCCAATAAATTTGTCTTGATTAGATTATCGCCTTGTCCAGGAATTGATGGATAATACGACAATGAAAAACGAATATTGTTGAACACAAAATAATCATTTGTCAACATCACACCCAAACTAAAACGCGAATAAATTGGGTTATTATTCAGTATAAATTTTTTGTTATCTCCAATTGCCGCAACCATCGCATTGAAAAAAGGCGAAATACGAAATCCTAAAAACTCGTAAGGCGTATAGGATTGCAATTGATACTCGAACATTAATTTCTGTTGACCTGTTAAGCCTCTATCCGATTTGAAACCTGCCATTCCCAAATAATCATGTTCATGAAGCGAAAGTTGATCCGCAGGAGAATCTAAACGATCATGTCCCAAAAGATAATTAGTTTTCATGAAGTTTCTGAACTTCCATTTTCCCCAATTTATCAACTTTGCCATATATTGTAATTCTACAGACAGCGTTTTTTGTTCAAATTTTCCTTTATTAAAAAATCCTCCAAACTCAACTCCAAATCCCCAAAAACCGGTATTTAAAAAACCTCCAGCAGAAGCTTTTCCGCCAAGATAATAACGATCAGTTTGACGAATATTTTGAATTCCTCCTATAATGCCCAATGATTTCCCTATCGCAATATCTTCTTCAATATCATAATTGAAAATATATTTTGTTTTGATATATCGTTTTGAAGAAATTCCTATCCCTACTAAATAATTCGTTTGGTCAGAAAAAAAGTTCACAGGATCGTTTTCTGGAGTTGGTGTTTCGGTATAAGATCGATCATAAAATCGCCCTGAAACAATAAAATTGGTAATATTTTCTGAATGACCATCATCAATTCTAAACGCTCTTGCCAACCAATAATCTTGGTAATTATATTTGAAATGGTTATCAACCAAAATAGGTTTTTCGAAATCTAATGAATCTTTAAAATACACTTGTCCAACCGAAACTCCACCTGCATAATGTGCTAATGGCGAATAAAAAGGTCGTACAAAACTGATTGATTTTGTATAATGATTATCTTCATTTTTGAAATAACGTACATTCCCAATAATTCGAGTTTGGGCAATATTTGGAACCGTATAATTAAATTGATATAACGAATTTCCTGTTTTGTAATTGTGACGGTAACGATTATCAAACACATGTCCTAAACCTAAAAAATTTCGCTCTCTAATGCGAATTCCAGCTTTTGAACTCGAAACCGAACCTGTAATAAACATACTCCAAGAGTCAATTGAATTGACATATAAATCAACCGAATCATTCCCGACAGCTTCTTCCTTAATCTCTACTCGACGAATAGAACGATTGGTACGTATTAAACGCTCAGATTCAGCTGCTTTTACAGAATCATATTTATCTCCTAGTTTCAGCAACATATTTTGACGCAACACAAATTGCTTAGATTTCCCGTGTAGTGTATTTCCAGTTCTTTCAATCCATTTTGTCGGTTTTCTTGTCGTGTCCTGCAAAGAATATCCGAAAGGGTCTTGTGTTTTGTAGTAAATATTTCGAATAATTTTTCCTTGATATTTTCCATCACCTACATTATTATTGGGCTGAATAGGAAAACTCGTTGGTTTTTTCTTGAATAATAATTTTTGGTAAAACTTTCTAAACTTAGAATGATTTTTATTCTCAATTCTAACTGTATCAATTTTGACACTATCTTCTTGAGCATTAACAACTATGGATAAACTAAAAAATAGTAATCCAAAAAAAGTTAATAATATAGTTCTTTTTTTAAGCACACGTCAAGTTATAAAAGTCTAACCGCTTTTACAAATCTAGTTTTCCAATAATTTTCATCAAGGGAAGAAATGATGACACCTTTCGAAGTTGAAGAATGTACAAAACTGATTGATCCGTCATGATTAATACTTTCTACAATACCTACATGAGAGATTGAATTTCCTGAAGTATTAAAAAATATTAAATCACCTATTTTAACATTTTCGATTGTAATTTCTTTTCCATATTCAGCTTGATCACTCGAACGACGAGGCAATTCTAAATTCATTTCCTTGAAACTTACATAAACCAGTCCCGAACAATCGAAACCTGTTTTCGTAACTCCACCATATTTGTAAGGTGTTCCTAAGTAAGATTTTGCCGTTTTTAGAATTTTATTTATATCACGAGGCGCACTATCATCAGCATTTTTAGAACGAAAAACCTCTGTAGATTCGTTTTTTTTGGAAGAAGTATAAACTTTTTTAGAACCAGTTTTCTTATACGAAGTTACTTTACTACTTCCACAAGACGTCAAGAATAAACTTGCGATAATAATTGTTGTAAGGTATATATGCTTCTTCATTTTCGGTCCGGTTTTCTTCAACAAATTTTCAACGAATAAATTTACTAAATATTATCTTGCATCACCTCTGTTAACAATTGTTTGGCTCTTAAAAGGCGAACTTTAACATTTGGTAAGGTCAAATTGAGTTCTTCAGCAATCTCTTTGTATGTTTTATCTTCGATATAACGCAATTCTATAATTTTTTGATAAGGTTCTCTCAATTTTGCAATAGCTTTTATCAGCGTGTCATTATCTTGTTTTAAAATCAAATGTTCTTCTGGCGAAGGATGATCTTCTAAAATTTCTAAAAATTTTGTTTCATCATCAAGAGAAATATTCAGTTTTGGAGATCTTCTGATATGATCAATCATCGTATTATGTGCGATAGAAATTACCCAAGTCGTAAAGTCAAAATCTTCGTTATATAATTTCAATTTTGTAAAAACCTTCGTAAACGTTTCTATAGCGATATCTTCGGCTTCTTCTTCGTTTCTAATCTTAGAAAATACATAATGATAAACTTTGTTCCACAAAACCTCTATCACTGCGTTCTGAGCATTTCGTTTCCCTTTTTTAGCTTCTAAAATTATGTCCTCTAATGTCATTTACTAAATCAATTATGATAAATATAACAAAATATATAGTATAAAAAAAGCTTCAATAAAAATATTGAAGCTTAAAATCTGTAGACCCACAGGGATTCGAACCCCAACTAGCGGCACCAAAAACCGATGTGCTACCGTTACACCATGGGTCTGTCCATGATTATTATGTTAAAATTGAAAAGAAAAAATTGTAGACCCACAGGGATTCGAACCCCAACTAGCGGCACCAAAAACCGATGTGCTACCGTTACACCATGGGTCTGACTAAATTTTATTTCAATTTTTGCAACTTTTCTCTTAACTAGGTTAGATAAAAATGCCTCAACAATTGCTTATCGAGGCATAAGACTTTTGTAGACCCACAGGGATTCGAACCCCAACTAGCGGCACCAAAAACCGATGTGCTACCGTTACACCATGGGTCTATGTCTTAATTGCTGTGCAAATATAGAAAGGTTTTTTAATTCACCAAAACTAATTTTACAAGTTTTTAGCTAAAACAGACGTTTTATGTGATAAGCTATTGAAAATGAATTTTAAAAAATGATTAAATTTTTTACATTTTTTTTATCAAAGCTTCATACGGATGATTTCGTTCTTGAATTTACGTTTCAAATCTTGTCCACAATCAAAAATCATTTGCTCATTTGATGGAAATGGAGCTGGTCTTCTACCAATCATATTTATATAATCTCGATCCAAAGAACGTCGATCTCCTTTGTAAGTTCCGTAAGAATCTCTAAAAATAAACTGACTTGCTAAGTTTTTAGAATCAATGGCTTGTTCTTTTTGATTATCGATCAAATAATATCTCGCTGTAATTGCAGCTTCTTTGATACGTTGTACTTCTTCGAATCTACTTTTTACTGTAATATAACGATCTACCATCACGGGTTTTCCGTCTTTATCTTTTACCACTACTCCATTTTGCACCAATTCTTCTTTACCATCAACAATTTTTTTCTCAAAATTATGCACCTCAATTTTTTCTCGTTCAGGTGAAACATTTATCGTCTCAAAACTTAATTGAATTACATAATCATACGAGCTATTTAGTTTTCCTGTGTAAAATTCAGTCCAATTAGAATCCAATCCATATGAGTTAAAATCTAACAAATCTTTCTCTAGTAGTTTAGGAATAACAACTTCGGTGTTGTTTACCAATTGTACCAAAACTTTATACATTCCGTTTGTGCGAGCGGTATTCATCAAACTACGAGTATCTTTATAATTAGAATAAACACTTTCTAAAACTTGAAACTTTTGATAGGCCGTTTGCGCATTCAATTTTCCTCCTTGATTTAAAAAAGATTTTGCATCATCGTACAAAAATTGCGCATATTTTTCTTGAATCGTTTTATAAGCTGCTGAATAATCTTTGGTTTTGAAATTATAGGTTTTCCCGCTAATCGATCTTCCATCAATTCCAGCAATCGTTTTTTGTCTTTCTTGCAAACGATTAATAATTTGATACGCTTCCTGATATTTAGAAGGATTAGTCAACGTTTCAATTTGTTTTAATCTATTTTCATCTTCTTGCTGTCCTTTATGATAAGCTTCAAAAATTAATGGAACATATTTGATTCCATTTTTCTCCGATGGATTTTTGAAATAAGCTTGTGTAGATTGCTCAAAAGCTTGCTTAAAATTACCAGAAACTAATGCTGAATTCGCCGTTTTGTACGAATTGCAAGCTGTAAATAGTAAGATTGTAAGTGTTAAAGCAAGTAATTTTACTTTCATATGCGTCTAAATATGGTTTTTCCTAAGAAAAAGAAAATTGAGATAGTAATATTGTTGCTATAAATAAAGTTTTTTTCATAATAGTAAGTGTTTAATTTATTTCTAAGTTAATCTTTAAAATTATAAAAAAATAAATTTAACAATTTTGTCAAATTATTTGACGAATTCAATTGAATCTTCAGCAAGCCAATCAATACGAACGAGAGATTCTACTCTCACTCCCTGATCTATCAATCTCTCTCTTCCTTCTTGAAATGATTTTTCAATGATGAATCCCATTCCTACCAAATCAGAACCTGCTTGTTTTATTAAACTTTTAACACCTAAAGCTGCATTTCCATTCGCTAAAAAATCATCAATAAAAATAACATGATCATTTTCATTCAAAAATTGACTACTTACGCAAACATCGTACGTTCGGTCTTTCGTGAATGAATACACTTGCGACGCATAAAAATCTGCCATCGTTTTAGGTTTTGCTTTCTTCACAAAAACAACAGGCAAATTCAATTCTAATCCAACCATAATCGCTGGTGCAATGCCACTCGCTTCGATTGTAATGATTTTATTAATGTTTAAATCCGAAAATCGCTGGACAAATTCCAACGCAATTGCTTTCATCAGAACAGGATCCATTTGGTGGTTGATAAAACTATCAACTTTTAGAATTCCACCATCGAAACTTTTTCCATCCTTCAGAATTCTTTCTTTTAAAAGTTCCATTTAATATTTAGTTTTTTAAAGTTTACATAGAAAAAAAGCCAGCACATTGGCTGGCTTTGATATATTTTTTAGCTTATTCCCACTCGATTGTTGCTGGTGGTTTTGAGCTGATATCGTAGGCTACACGGTTAATTCCTTTTACCTCATTGATAATTCTATTCGAAACTAATTCTAAGAATTCGTAAGGTAATTTTGACCAAGTTGCTGTCATAAAATCAATCGTATTTGCAGAACGAACAACCGCCGTATATTCGTACGTACGCTCGTCTCCCATTACACCAACAGATTTTACAGGTAATAAAACCACGAAAGCCTGAGAAACTTCGTCGTATAAATTATGTGCATAAAGCTCGTCAATAAAAATTTGATCTGCTTCTTGTAAAATTCTAACTTTTTCTTCGTCTACTTCACCTAAAACACGAATTCCTAAACCTGGTCCTGGAAATGGATGACGGTAAACTAATTCGCGAGGAATACCTAATTCTACTCCAACTTTACGAACCTCATCTTTGAATAATTCGCGTAATGGTTCTAATAATTGAAGTTTCATATCTTCTGGTAATCCACCAACATTGTGATGCGATTTGATTGTTGCAGAAGGTCCTTTTACAGATTGCGATTCGATTACATCAGGATAAATAGTTCCTTGTGCTAAGAATGCTGCATCTTCAAATTTATTTGATTCTTCATCAAAAACAGCCACGAAATCTTTACCAATTGATTTACGTTTTGCTTCTGGTTCATCGATACCTTTCAAGTTTGTTAAGAAACGTTCTGAAGCATCTACCATTTTGATGTTCATGTTGAAGTGCTTTCCGTAATTTTCCATTACTTTTTTC
Source organism: Empedobacter sp. UBA5987 (assembly GCF_002429865.1). NCBI lineage: Bacteria > Pseudomonadati > Bacteroidota > Flavobacteriia > Flavobacteriales > Weeksellaceae > Empedobacter > Empedobacter sp. UBA5987. The sequence continues at coordinate 7,165 of NZ_DJBB01000058.1, read as the reverse complement.
CCTTCATCTTTTCTCAATAAACCAGTATCAACAAAAATACACGTTAATTGATCGCCAATTGCACGATGAATTAAAACCGCTGCAACAGAAGAATCAACACCTCCTGAAAGTCCTAAAATCACTTTTTTATCACCAACTACTTCTTTTATACGAGCAATTTCTGTTTCGATAAAATCTTTTAAAACCCAATTCTTTTCAGCCTGACAAATATTGAAAACAAAGTTTTCTAACATTGTTGAACCATATTCTGAATGTGTAACTTCTGGGTGAAATTGTACCGCAAAAATCTTTTTATCTTCGTTTGCGATTGCTGCAATATCTATATTTGATTTTCCTGAAATTGTAAATCCTATTGGCGCTGTCATCACTTCATCGAAGTGACTCATCCAAACTGTAGATTGTTCTGGAACTCCTGCGAATAAACTGTTTTGAGCTAAAACTGTTAATTCAGATTTTCCATATTCTCCTTTTTCACCATTTTTAACTTCTCCACCTAAAAGATGAGAAATTAATTGCATTCCGTAGCAAATACCTAAAATCGGGATTCCTAATTCGAATAATTCTTTTTCAACCAAAGCAGCCTCTTCTCCAAAAACTGAAGAAGGTCCTCCTGATAAAATAATTCCTTTTGGATTGTGTTTTTTGATTTCTTCGATCGAAGTGTTGTAGGGAATAATTTCTGTATAAACTCCAAATTCTCGAATTCGGCGCGCGATTAATTGATTGTATTGCGAGCCAAAATCTAAAATAATAATTCCTTGCGTCATTGTGTTTGTCTTTGTGCAAAATTAAGTGAAATTCGGCGCAATCACAATTTTATTCACGTCATTTTTCATTCTTTTAGGTAGATTTTTATAGTTTTCCAAGAACTTAATATTTTCATAACTTTAAAACCGATTAATCGAAATAATTTTACCTTGAAAAAACAATTCATCATGAAAAAAATTATATTTACTGCCTTAACAACCTTTATGCTTACAAACATGGCAAATGCTCAAAAAATTATTGCTCATCGTGGTTATTGGGACACCGAAAACAACGCAAAAAATTCGATTAAATCATTAAAATCTGCACAAGAAATTGGTGCTTATGGTTCTGAATTTGATGTATTAATTAGTGCTGATGATGTTTTGATGGTGAATCATGATGATCATTACCAAGGTCATACAATCGAAACTACAAATTCTTCTCTTTTAAAAACGTTGAAATTAGCTAACAACGAAAATATGCCAACTTTAGAAGAATATTTTGAACAAGGAAAAAAGAATAAGAATGTCAAATTAATTTTCGAATTAAAACCTCACTCATCAAAGGAAAATGAAGATCGTGCAGTAAAAAAAGCAATTGAAATCATCAAAAAACATAAAGTAGAAAAACAAGTTGAAATCATTTCATTTAGTAAAAATATTTGTGATGAATTCAAGAAATTAGCACCTAAATTTCACGTTTCTTATTTAGCTGGAGATTTGTCTCCTCAAGAAGTAAAAGCGAGAAATTGGAATGGAATTGATTATCATTATAGCGTTTTTCAGAAAAATCCTACTTGGGTGAAAGAAGCGAAAGATTTGGGCTTATTGGTTAATGTTTGGACAGTTAACGACCCAAAAGTGATGCAAGAAATGATTGATATGAAAGCTGATTATATTACAACTGATAAACCTTTGATTTTAAAAGAAATTTTGACTAAATAAATTAGTATATTTAGCGGAATAAGAAATCATTTTATGTCTCAACTTAACTCATTCGAAATCTATTCATTTACAACATTAAACCAAATTCATAAAGACTATATTTTTAAAATTTGGAACAACGAATATCCTATTAATTTGGCTTTTGAGAGTTTACAGGACACCGAAAATTATTTGAATAGTTTGATTGAAGCGAAACATTTTTTTGCTGTTGATGAAAACAATCAAATGCAAGCTTGGGCGGTAATTTTTGAAAGAGATTATGAGAAATGGTTTGCAATAATTGTGGATAGCGAATTGCATCAAATTGGTTTGGGACGTAAAATTCTTAATCGATTAAAAACATTTTCGACAGAACTAAACGGTTGGGTAATCGACCATGAAAAAGATACAAAAGCGAATGGAGAGCCTTATCGTTCTCCGTTGGCTTTTTATATGAAAAATGATTTCAATTTACTTCCTGAAATTCGTTTGGAATTAGAGAAAATTTCTGCGGTTAAAATTAATTGGAGAGAGTAATAAAACAAAAAAGAGAAGCTTATTAACTTCTCTTTTCTATTTTATTCTCCTAAAACCTTTTCCAAATCAGTGCTTCCTTGTATATTTCGCATTTGTCGCTCTATATGACTAGCGCGTCTACTGATAAAAGACGAAGGCGGATTCACATTATATTTTCGTGGCAATGGCAAAGCTGCTGCAATTCGAGCCGCTTCATTTTTGGTTAAATCTTTAGCTGGTTTATTAAAATAATATTCTGAAGCTGCTTCAACTCCAAAAACACCAATTCCCATTTCTGAAGTGTTCAAATACATTTCTAAAATACGTTGTTTGCCCCAAATTTTTTCGATCATAAACGTAAAATAAACTTCCAATCCTTTTCTCAACCAAGAACGACCTTGCCACAAAAACACATTTTTCGCTACTTGTTGAGAAATCGTAGAACCTCCACGAAGTTTTTTCCCTTCTTTATTTTTTTCGATCGCTTCTTGTATTCCATCCATATCAAATCCATTGTGTACAGGAAACTTTTGATCTTCGGAACCAATTACAGCCAATTTTATATTTCGTCCCATTTCTTCATAGGAAATATAATCGCGCTTAAATTTTCCTTGTTCAAAACCTTGCTGAACTTGCGTAATCGTGAACGGCGGATTAATCCACTTTAACACAACAATGTATACAAGATGAGCTACAAAAAGATAAATTACAACCTTACGAATAAATTTAAACATTTTATTTCTTTAAATTATGAAAGCAAAGTTATACGATTTATTGAATTTTGAAAATAAAACTACTACCTAATTCTATCTTCTTCTTCATTTACTTTATTCTCTTTCGAGATGGTTTTATTTAATCGGCCAAAATTATATTTAACACTAACTGATAGTTCTTGATAATCGACTAAAAATAGATTTTTAGAACTTATTTTATCATAATTCAGTGTTTCGCTAAATTTCATTTGTTTGAATAAATCATTGAAACGAATAGAAAAATCAAAGTTTTTGTATGATTTTGTCAATCCAAGATTAACGATAACTTGAGAATTTCGATCATAAATTCCTTCAGTTCGTTTGCTTAACCAATATCCATCAACCATAAAGTTGAAATCTTTTCCCAATTTGAAATTGTGATTAGAGTATAAATAGATATACGGAATCGATTTTTTTAACACAGCTTTTTCATCAATTATTTTACTATGAATCATAGCTAAACTAATTTGTGTTGACCAAAATTTATATTCGAATGGAACATCCAAAGCAACAGAAATGTTTTTTTCTTTTTCGAAATTAATCGTTGTAAATGTTGAAATATTTCTCACATCATTATAAATTAATGTATAATTCATCGGATTTTTACTTTGATAATACGTCACATTCATGTTCCATTTTTTTAATGAATAATTCGCTGAAAATGTGTCGGTGTAAGTAGGTAAAATATTAAAATTTCCACTGTATTCGATATAAGGACTTCCGTACAAATTCCCAGAAGAAAGATTGCTGTAATTCGGTCTATCAATTGTACGTTTATAGTAAATTGTTAACGCATTTTTATTATCAAAAGTGTAATTAATTTCTGCATTCGGAAACCAATCGATGTATTTTTTATCAATATCCGAAAGTTGTTTTATTTCATCAAAACCTTTAGAATTAGTCGTTTCTGTTCTTAATCCAGCTTTATAATTCCATTTTTCATAATTTTTAGTGTATTGCAAATAGGCGGAAAGATTCAGTTCTTTGAAATTATAAAGAAATTCTTCTGATGATTGTTGAGGAAAAAATGTTTCATTATTCGTCTCAGATTTTGCATGCGTAAAACGTCCTCCAAATTCAATTTTTTGATCAGATTCAAACTTTTTCTCTACATCAAATTTTCCTGCAAAAACCTTAAGACGATATTTTTGATAGCGCGATTGATTGTATTTGATATTATTCTCATTAATCTTATTGTAAAAATAATATATTGTTCCTGTGTTATAAATCGTGTATTGTAAACCTGTTAAAATACTTGCATCGATTGACTTAATATTTTTATTGTAATTCACCAAAGTATTCACAAAATTTCGATGATTTTCATTATCATTTAACGTTAAAATAGATTGATTTTCATTGTTTTCGGTATATTCTGTTTTGGTATCAAGCAAACCTTTATCTTTTCTAAAATTTGAATTAATAGCAAACGAAAAATAATCTCCAGATTCATTTAATTCCTGAAAAAAGCTTGTGTTTACAATAAAATGTGGACGTTTAGTTTGCGATTTTATGAAATAATTGGACTGAATATTTTTGTCTTTTATGCGATAATCGAATCCATTTCCTTCCCACGGATTTAGTTGATTATAAGATGCGTTCAGTTTAAATTCGCTTTTATTTTTACGAATTTGAAAAGTCGAATTGAAATAATTATTAAACTTTCTTTTGAAAGATAATGTTTCTTGCAAAGTCAATTTTAAACCTTCTTTTTTACTTTTCTTTAGATTAATTTTTACGATAGATTTTCCATTTGCTTCATATTTAGCAGAAGGGTTTTTGATGATTTCAATCGATTTTATATCCTCAATTGCTAAACTTGAAATGGTAGAAAAATCAACTTGTTGATCGTCCAAATACAACAAAGGATTTCCTTTTCCAATAATTGTCAATGTTTCTTGATCTGCGCCCAACATGACGCTTGGTAATTTTGAAAATAATTCTTTGGTTGTAGCAAGTTTATTAAAATTTGAATTAGCGACATCAATAGCATAATTGCCATTTTCTATTTTGAAAGTTTCCTTTTTTCCATTGATTACAACTTCATTAATTTGTACAGTTTCATCAATATTTAAGTGAAATGTTTTATTTTCGTTCAAATAAAAAGGTTCTTCATCTTGAATTTTATTGTCATAAATAACTGAAATTGAATATGTTTTTGGATCTAAATTTTCAAAGTTAAATTTAGAGTTTTCAGTTTCAATTGTTTGAATAACGTTTTGAAATTCATCGTATAAAATAACTTTTGCGTGAATTGTTTTTGATTTATTTTCTGATGAAATATTTCCTGTAATCGAATATTTTTCTTGTGCAAAAGCAAAAGAACTAATCAAAATGAGAATTAATTGTAAAAATTTCATAATATAATTGTGTTGATTATTGTTTTACTTACATTTAGAGGAAGTAAAATTTTTGTTTGAACAATTTTAATTTATATTTTTAAATGTTTTTTATCAACTTGGTGTCAAATGATAATTGTTTACAATGTTATTCAAATTAAAGAAATACAATATGTTACGTTTTATAATTTCAGAAAATAGGTTTCTTAAATTTATCACAGTTATTCTATTCATATTCAGTTCAATAAATATGTTTGGAAAAACACAAAATGATAAAGCTGAATTTTTGCGTCAAAAAAATAATGATTTGGTTGAAGAAAATCTTCGAATTATTGATTCTACGATTTCAACAGCTTATCGATTGAATGATAAAGTTGTGTTGAGTGAAGCTTATATCGAAAAAGGAAATTATTTTTTGGAGCAGCGTAATTACAATAATGCTTTGAAAAATTTTACTATTTCAAAGGAATTATCAACTGAAATAAAAGATGATTTTACATTTTATTCTTCGCTTGTTGGAATTGCTAAAACAAAGGAAAACTTACATGAAACAAAGGAATCTATAGTCTTGTACGAAACTTCTTTACCTTATTTCGAAAAGCATAAAGAGCAACCAAAATCGTTCAGCATTTATCTCTCAATTCTTGGGAAATTGTCTTATTTATATAGCAAAACAAATCATCTGAACAAAAGTGATTATTACAATAAAATTGAATTATCTGAAACGGTTGATACAGCAAATTATCAATATGCATTGAAGAATAAGGGAATTATTGATTTCTACAAAAAAGATTATAATTCAGCATTTAATACATTGAAAAAAGCGCAACAAACTTTCTGGAAGCAAAATGATATTAAATGGTATGTGATTTCGGAGCAATTTTTAGGTGAAATTTTATATCAACAAAAGCGAAATAAAGAAGCAATTCAATATTTTGAAAATGTTGTAGAATTCTCAAAACAATATAAAATTCTTGATGAAGAATTGCGACTTTCTTATGAAAGAGTGGTTGAATATAATGAGAAGTATGGAAATAATCGAGATAAATTATTATCTGTTAATAATTTATTGTCTTTTGATAGTTTATTTTATGTGGCTGATCATACTGTTTTGAAACCAAATCTTGAGAAATATGAAAATACATTCTTGAAAACTGAAAGAAATTTATTGAAAGAAAAGAATCAAAACTTTAAAAGAACTTCATTTCTTGGTTTAGTTGCAATTCTAATTTTTGGTGGAATTGTTTTTTATAAAATGAATCAAAAACATCAAAAAAAGAAGAATTATTTACAAAAATGTCTTGATGAAATAACAATACTTGAGTTAGATATTAAGGAAGAAAATCAATTAGAAAAAACAAAATTCGAAGTTGAAATTGATGAAGATTTCGAACAAAGTTTGCAATTGTTTGAAGAACAAAAGATGTTTCTAAATCCAAAATTTTCGTTGAATGATTTGGTTCTAGAATTGAACGCCAATCGAACAATTGTGTCAAATTATATTAATCGTTCGAGATCGAAAAATTTTAACCAATATATCAACGAATTAAGAATTAATCATCTTTTGAAACGATTTGCAGATGAACCAAATCTCAAAAAATATACAATTGATGCTTTAGCAGAAGAAACAGGTTTTAACTCGAGAAAGACTTTTTCGGATGCATTCTTGGAACATACAGGTTTTAGACCTTCAAATTATATCAAGTTTTTATAATAAACATGAAGTAAGTAAGAACATTACTCAAAACTATACATTCTCGTACGTCATATCCTCGTAGACTTTAAATATAATTATTTTAGTTTTGATTTTAGTATTTCATAAGGAGTTTTACCTTTAAATGAACCATGTGGTCTATTGAAATTATAAAGATTTTCCCATTGTTCTAATTTT
>NZ_DJBB01000074.1:0-23417 GCF_002429865.1 Empedobacter sp. UBA5987 | reverse complement strand
CCAACTTTTGATACTGATCCCTTTTTACTTGATGATGTTCTTAATAATCTCTATTGAATATACATTCGAAATCTTTTCTATAAAACTATTAAAATCTAATGTAGAATGATCGTCGGCATCATCTGATATTGTTCTTATGATGATAAAAGGAATATCAAATTCGTAACAAACTTGTGCTACTGCAGCGCCTTCCATTTCGACACAAAGTATTTCGGGTAAGTTTTGTTGTAATTTTTCTTTCTGAGAATTTGTCGAGAAAAATAAATCTCCAGATCCAATTAAACCAACATGTAGTTGAGGCTGATGAATATTAAATTTATCCAAATCTTTTTCAGAAATCACATTATGCAAATGTTGCTCTTCTAAAATTTCTAAAATAGCTGTTGTCGCAACTTCTAATTGAGAAGAATCAGCCTCAAAATAAGCTTTTCCTAACATTGGGATTTCGTAAGCAGGAAAAAGAGGTTGAGCATTCATATCATGTTGAATCAAACTTTGCCCTAGAACAATATCTCCAATTTTTACATCAGCATGAATTCCACCTGCAACACCTGTAAAAATCAATTCAGAAACGTTAAATTCAAGGATTAAGGTTGTAACCGTAGCAGAGGCAGCAACTTTACCAACACGAGAATAAACGACCACAACTTTTTGATTGTTTAATTTTCCAGTAAAATAACTTCTTCGACCAATTTTATGTTCTTGCTTGTTTGTTAATAAATTGACTACACCGTTTATTTCTTGCGGTATAGCGCCTATTATTCCTATTATTCTTTCGCTCATCTTTCCAATTTGAAAGCGAAGTTACCAATTTATTTTCTGTATTTGTAAACCGAACAATAAATCTCATAAATTAAGATAAATGGCAAACAAATGATAATCAAACATGTATTTAGAAGATTTTTTATCATCTTACAAAAGTAGAGTTTTTTCAGAATATGTTAAAAATCAATTGTGAATTAGTCTTGGCTTGTTGTATTTTTGTAGCATAAAAGTTTGAAATGAAAAAATTATCTATAGCGATTATATGCTGTGCATCAGTAATGCTGATGAATTGTACGAATAAAACAGAAGAAAAACCAGTAGAACAACCTGCTAAAACTGCTGTTACAGTGGAAGAGCCAACGGAAATTGTAGAAGGTGTGATTAGAAAATCAGGAGTTGAGTGGACGGCTTATAAAACGACAGAAAAAGTGGCTGTTTCAGGACGTTTTGATGTTGTTTTGGTGAAAGATGCAAAAGAAGATGGAAAAACGCCTCAAGAAGTTTTAGAAGGTGCAAATATTATTGCGACAGTTGCTACATTAAATTCAGATCAAATTGATCGTGATCAAAAATTGAAAGATATTTTGTTCGGAAATATGATCAATACAAGCGAAATCAAAGGTCAATTACATTTCAGAGATGGTAAAACTTTCTTGAATTTAACGTTGAATAATGCTTCTAAAGAATATGAAGTAAAATCGACGTTTGAGAACAATGTTTTTACAATTGAAACGGATGTTGATTTGATGGATTTTAACACAGGAAAAGCGATGGAAGCTCTTAATCAGGCTTGTTTCGAATTACACAAAGGTGCAGATGGCGTTTCTAAAACATGGAGCGAAGTACACATCAAAGGTCAAGTAGAATTTAGTGATAGTTTCGGTAAATAATTCAAAAAATAAATAATTAATTTTAAGGCTACAATTTTTTGTAGTCTTAATTTTTATAAATAAATCAGTAAAAAATGAATTGGGTAATTTTACTAATCGCAGGATTGTGCGAAGTCGGTTTCGCATCATGTCTTGGAAAAGCAAAAGAAGCAACCGGAAATGATACGTATTTATGGTATGGTGGTTTTTTATTTTTCTTAACGGTGAGCATGGTTTTGTTGGTAAAAGCAACGCAAACATTACCAATCGGAACGGCTTATGCAGTTTGGACGGGAATTGGAGCGGTCGGAACAGTTTTGGTCGGAATTTTTATTTTTAAAGAACCTGCAAGTTTTTGGCGTGTATTCTTTTTAACGACTTTAATCTGCTCAATCATTGGATTAAAATTTGTTTCAAATTAACTAAAAATTGTGTTGATTTATGGAGAATTTTAATGTTTTTGATCAAGAGGAATTTATTCAACAAACTGTCGAGAATAAACGTTTGAAAAAAGATTTGATTCAAACGATTTTTATTCAGCATGGTTATTTAATTATTTCTCAAAATGACCAAGAAATTAAACTTAAACAACACGATGTTTTCTTCCCAGAACCTAACAAATCCTATCAAATAATTTCAAAATCATCTGATTTAGAATTATTGAGTTTAGTCTTAACCAAAAAGATTTTAGATACGTCGATTATCGATTTGAGTGGTTATGAATATAACCAATTTTTTGGTGAAAGTAGAGTCAATAATTATCATTTCAATGAAATAGAATTCTCTGCTTTAATACAGCTTTTATTGCAATTAAAGTTGCGTTTGCAAGAGAAATAGACCAAATTCGTGCGTTATTTACAATTCAATTTATTTTATGCGATTGTTTACACAACGTTTAGCGAACTTTCAAAACAACAAACCATTATTGTAAGAAAAGGAACGCGAAAAGATGATATTGTAAAACGTTTTTTGAATGACTTAAATAAGGGTTATACAGAAAATAGAGATGCAAAATATTATGCAGATAAACTGAATATTACAGTTAGATATTTAACTGAATGTTGCAAATCAATAACGGGTAGAACTACAAAAGAATTAATCAGTTCTGTTGTGATTCGTGAATCGAAAATATTGTTGAGCGATACATCTAAAACAATCTCAGAAATTTCGAATGAGTTAAACTTTTCTGATCAATATTCATTCGGAAATTTTTTCAAAAAACATCTAAAAATTAGTCCAACTCAGTTTAGAAAAAGTTTACAATAACTTCCGTTTTGGACATCTTTAGGCTACTTTTCAAACTTTTTTTAATCTCGATTTTTATCATCTTTGTTACTATCAAAAGGGTCACTATAATTTTATAGTAAAAACAGAGGTGTTTTTGATGGCGAAAGCTAACAAAAGTGAGTAGAGTATTACTAAAAGTTTATATCACCTCTGTTTTTTTCTAAAATAATGTTTTTAAAATTAATAGTTCCGAAAAAGTTTAAAATAGTTCTAAGTTTACTGATATTTGAAAAGAAGTAATCCAAAAACCCAAAATAATTATTTTGACCATTTGAGAAAAAATAAAAAGAGAACCTAAAAAATTAAGTTCTCTTTTTCTATATTTTATAGATATTTAAGTGGAAATTACCTTTTTTGAAAGGTGATTTTTTTATGATTTAAATAATTCATTCAAGTTTACTCCACCGAAGTTTCCTGAACTCATCATCAAAAATACTTTATCTTTTTTATCTAAACTTTCGATATAATCTTGCAATTGTTCACCATTTGTAAACACCAAAATCGAATCGTCTCCAAACGCTTTTTTGATATCTTCTGGAGAAATCATTTCCATACGTTTTATTTCTAACGCTTCTGGGCTATACATCACAATTTTGATATCAGCTTTGTCTAAAGCGCCTTTGTATTGAACCAAAAACTCAGGATTTAAAGACGAATAGGTATGAATTTCTAAACATCCCACAACTGTTTTATCTGTGTATTGTTCTTTTACCGCATTGGTCACCGAAGTTACTTTACTTGGTGCATGCGCAAAATCTTTGTACGCAACAAAATTAGAAGTACGATTAATTAATTCCAAACGTTTAGATGCTCCTTTGAATGATTGAATTGCTTCGTTGAAATCATCATCCATTACACCTAATTGTTTACAAATTGCACGAGCACCTTCTAAATTCATCAAGTTATGATTACCAAAGACTTCTAACGGAATTGGTCCATCTTCTGTTTCGATAAAAGTGATTCCATTTTCGATAAAATGTTCTGGTAAATGATAAGGGAATTTCTTGATTGCTTTCTCCGTTTCTTCTACCACTTTAACAACTTCTTCGTCTGTTTCGTTGTAAATTAAAGCACCTCCATTCACGATAGATTCTACGAATTTTGAGAATTGAGAAGTGTAATCTGCAAACGTTGGAAAAACATTGATATGATCCCAAGCAATACCTGAAATCAACGCAATATTTGGTTGATACAACAAGAATTTTGAACGACGATCTAAGGCAGATGATAAATATTCATCACCTTCCATAATCATAAATTCGTTGTCTTCTGTCAATTTTACCATCACATCAAAACCATCCAATTGCGCGCCAACCATATAATCAACATCGATATTATGATAATGCAAAACGTGAAGAATCATTGATGTAATCGTCGTTTTTCCATGAGAACCACCAATTACAACACGCGTTTTATCTTTTGATTGTTCGTACAAATATTCTGGATATGAATAGATTTTTAAACCTAATTCTTGCGCACGTAACATTTCAGGATTATCAGCGTGAGCGTGCATACCCAAAATAACAGCATCTAAATCTGCTGTTATTTTTTCAGGAAACCACCCCATTTCTTCTGGTAAAATTCCTCGTTGATCCAAACGTGTTTTCGAAGGTTCGAAAATAGCATCGTCAGAACCTGTTACTTGATATCCTTTTTCGTGCAAAGCAATCGCCAAATTGTGCATTGCACTACCGCCAATTGCAATAAAATGAACTTTTTTCATTTTGTATGTTGTATTCTTTTAGTCTTTTTTATTTTCTTCGTCGTAGCCCATTTCTTCGAAATCATCAAACTCTTCGTCGTCTTCATTCAAATAATCATCCAATGATTTTTCACTATTTTCAGCAAGAATTTCGTCCATTGGTCGAACTTTATTAAATTCTGGTGCTTGCTCAATTGCATTCATAATTTTTTTCATGATTGCATCACTCGAATCATTTTCATAATCGATTTCCAAAGGCTCTTTGAATGTCATTGTCGCATTAATTCCACGTTTTTTGATGCGCAAACCTTTTTTATCAAAAGCTCTACGAAAACCATCAATCACAACTGGAATTACAATTGGTTTATTTTTCTTGATTAGATGCGCAGTTCCACGACGACCAGGCGCAAACGCAGTTGTAGTCCCTTGCGGAAATGTTACGACCCAGCCACTTTGCAACGCAATATCAATATTGTTAATTTCGCTTAAATCTACTTTTCTATTTACATTTTCTCCTTTTGCACGCCACGTTCTTTTTACGGTTACCGCTCCTGTGTAGGCAAATAATTTTGTCAAAAGATTATCTTTCATCGTTTCCTCAGCGGCAACGTAATAAAAGTCAATCTTAGGATTAAGTAAATAAATTGGATTTTTGATGGTATCAATAAAACCATTTTTTACACTACAAAATACATGATACATCGCGAAAACATCAGCAAAATAAGTTTGATGATTCGAAACGAATAATACATTTTGAGCAGGTAAATGAACCAAGTTTTTTGTACCACTAACTTTTAGTTTATTAAAACCATTATAACGGTTATAGGTAAATGATCCTAATAAGAAAATTAACGTCCTTTTTAGGAAATATAGATGTCCAAATGAATCGCGAAATGCGTTCTTTTTCTTAGCTTTTTGAGACACGAGTTCTTAATTGTTTAAGTTACAAATTTAATACGATTTTTAGATAATCTTTAAATTCTTCTAAAATCATTGCAGTTGCACCCCAAAGAAATTCATCATCACCAATGTTATAACCAGGAATTTCGACAACTTGACCAGAAAATTCTCTCTCAAAAACTTCGTAATCAGCATTCAAAAAAGCTTCCAAATTTAACGGAACAACGTATTGTACCTCACGCTCATCTGGATTGAAATGTGGCTCTCCATGATAAATTCCGATGTAAGGATAAACCAAGAAATTGCTTGGCGGAATATACATTTCGCTCAATTGTCTTACAATCTCAATGTTTTCGTAATCTACACCAAGTTCTTCCACAGTTTCGCGAATAGCAGTTTCGTCAAAACTAATATCTTGTTCTTCAAATTGTCCACCTGGCAAAGAAAACTGATGCGAATGCGCACCTTCGTATGAAACACGCATGGTTACTGGGAATTCAACTTCTCCATCTTCGTTTTGATACAATAAAATCATGACAGACGCACTTCTTGGATTGGTACGTTTTACATATTCTAAATCAAATTTTTGACGATATGGAGGTGAAAGCTTTTGGTGTGATTCCCAACTTGGCAATTCTTCAACACTTTCGGCTAATAAATATTTTAATTCTTCTAAATCTAAATACAAAATGGATTGATTTTTAGGGTAATAAAAAAGAGTGAAATTTTTCCTCACTCTTTTTCAAAGATAATTATTTTCGTCGAAGAAAATTCAACCTTTTCGGTAAGGTTTATTAATTATTTAACTTTTAAGATTTAGCTTAAATATTTTCCATCGTTTGAATGAAAAACAGAATGTTTTTGAAATTTCACATTATAAGTTTAACTTCGTTAGGTCTAAAAATAATAAAAATGTTTAATAAAAAACTTTTTTACGGAATGATGGTTGGATCGTCAATCCTAGCCACTTCTTGTAGCGAAAAGTCAACAAATAGTATGTGGAACGATAAAAATCCTTTTTTTGAAGTGAGCACTTTGCCTTATCAAACTGCTGATTTTTCGAAAATTAAAAACGAAGATTTCAAACCTGCTTTGTTGCAAGGAATGGCTGAACAATTAGTCGAAATCAATAAAATTGCTAATAATTCTGAAGCACCAACTTTCGAAAATACGTTGGTGGAAATGGAAAAATCTGGTCAATTATTGTCGAGAGTTAGCCATGTTTTTGGATTATTGACAGGAGCAAATACAAACGAAACGTTGCAAGCAGTTGAGGAGGAAATGTCGCCTAAATTTGCGGCTCATAGCGATGCCATTTATTTGAATGATAAATTATTTCAACGTGTAAAAACTTTACATGACAATAAAAAATCATTGAATTTAGATAAAGAGTCATCTCGTTTGTTAGATGTATATTATCAACGATTTGAATTGGCTGGCGCAAATTTATCTGCTGCACAAAAAGATGAATTGAAAAAATTGAATGGAGAAATCGCTTCTTTAGAAACTAAATTCTCCAATCAATTATTAAAAGGAACAAAATCTGGTGGCGTTACTTTTACGAAAGAAGAATTAGCTGGTTTGAGTGATGCTGATTTAGAGGCTTTCAAACAAGCTGATGGTACATATTTAATCAGTTTATTGAATACAACGCAACAACCTGAATTACAAAATATGACCAATGCAGTTTCAAGAAAAAAATTATTTGATGCAGCTTGGATTAGAACAGAGAAAAAAGATGAAAATGATACACGTTCTACAATTTTAACTTTGGTTAAAAAACGTGCGGAGAAAGCTAAATTATTAGGTTTTGCAAATTATGCAGAATGGAATTTGCAAGATCAAATGGCGCAAAATCCTACAGCAGCAAAAGGAATTTTAAATCAAATGATTCCGGCAGCAACTGCAATGGCACAAAAAGATGCAAAAGAATTTGAAGCCTTAGCGAAGAAAGAAAATCCAGCAAATACATTAACAGCTGCGGATTGGAACTATTATGCAGAGAAAGTTCGTAAAGAGAAATATGATATCGACGAAAATGAAATGAAACCTTATTTCGTTTTAGATTCAGTTGTAGAGAATGGAATTTTCTTTATGGCGAAAGAATTATACGGAATTTCATTCAAAAAACGTACAGATATACCAACTTGGCATGAAGATGTAAAAGTGTACGAATTGTTTAATGAAGATGGTTCGCAATTGGGATTATTTTATACAGATTATTTCAAAAGAGATTCTAAACAAGGGGGAGCTTGGATGAGTAATATTGTGGAGCAATCGCACTTATTTGGCACAAAACCTGTTATTTATAATGTCGGAAACTACACAAAACCTGCAAATGGTCAACCTGCATTGATTTCGTATGATGATGTGGTAACAACTTTCCACGAATTTGGACATGCGTTGCACGGTTTCTTTGCGAATCAAAAATATCCAACTTTATCTGGAACAAATGTTTCAAGAGATTTTGTAGAGTTTCCATCTCAATTTCACGAGCATTATGTAACGGAACCATCTATCTTAAAAAATTATGCAAAGCATTATCAAACAGGAGCTGCGATTCCTGATGCGTTGGTAGAAAAAATGAAAAAAGCATCTAACTTTAACAAAGGTTATACGTTAACAGAATTACTTTCTGCTGCAGCTTTAGATTTGTCTTGGCATACAGTTTCAGTTGATAAAACAATTACAAGTGTAGACGATTTTGAGAAACAAGCCTTAATTGATAATAAAACAAATTTACCACAAGTTCCGCCTCGTTACCGTTCTTCTTATTTTAGCCATATTTTTGGTGGAGGATATGCAGCGGGATATTTTGCATATATCTGGGCAGAAATGTTAGACCATGATGCCTACGAATGGACAATAGAAAATGGAGGAATGTCACGTAAAAATGGTCAAATTTTGAGAGATAAAGTATTTTCTCAAGGGAATTCGGATGATTTGAATGTGATTTACAAAAATTTTAGAGGTAAAAATCCTTCAATTGAACCAATGTTGAAATACCACGGATTGAAATAATCATTCTAAAATATTAACAACTTAAAAATCCAAGACATAGTTCTTGGATTTTTTTCGTTTTATGAATAAATTTGCAACTATTAAAACAAGTATAAATGGGAAGAGCATTTGAATTTAGAAAAGGACGTAAAATGAAACGTTGGGCGGCAATGTCTAAAGCGTTTACTAAAATTGGGAAGGATATCGTAATGGCAGTAAAAGCAGGAGGACCTGATCCGCATTCAAATTCTCATCTTCGCGCGGTAATTCAGAATGCGAAGGCTGTAAATATGCCTAAAGATAATATCGAACGCGCAATCAAAAAAGCATCTGATAAAAATACAGAAAACTATAAGGAAGTTATTTTTGAAGGTTATGGACCTCACGGAATTGCCGTTTTAGTTGAAACTTCTACAAATAACAACAATCGTACAGTAGCTAACGTTCGTTCTTATTTCAGTAAATGTAATGGACAATTAGGAACGCAAGGTTCTGTTGAATTTATGTTTGATCATATCTGTAATTTCAAGATTCAAAAACCTGAAAATCTAGATTTAGAGGAATTAGAATTTGAAATGATTGACTTTGGAGTAGAGGAGATTTTTGAGGATGAAGATGGAATTGTATTAATTGCACCTTTTGAAAATTATGGAACAATCTATAAATCGTTGGAAGAAGGTGGATACGAAATTATTTCGTCAGAATTTGAAAGAATTCCACAAACGACAAAAGAATTAACAGAAGAACAAAAAGCTGACATCGAAAAATTGTTAGAGAAATTTGACGAAGATGAGGACGTAAATAACGTTTATCATACGATGAAAGAAGAGGAAGAAGAGGAAGAAGAGGAAGAATAATCTTTTTTGAAAAGAATAATATGAAAACCGTTTAATTTATTTTAAACGGTTTTTTTTATCTTTAACTATAATTGAATTTTTGAGAATGATAAAAATTTTTACTTTACTTGGTTTGATATTACAATTTGTAGCATTTTGGATGGCTGCGCCAGAAATTCTTGGAGTTGATTGGTTAAGTAAAACCGAAGAAATGATTCGGAAAGCAATTAACCAGTTGCCACAATTAATATTAGCTGTATTAGGAATGGCGATGGGAGTGATGTTTTATCATTCGATGAGTTCTTTTTTTGTATTTATCGTTGTTATAATGATTATAATTTTATTATTGATTTTCTATAAAAAAGTAGAAAAGCTTTTGGACGAAAAAATCTCGAAACCATTGGTTAATAAATTAATCTTGAATGAAACTTTTCGCTTTACTTTATTGAAGTTTGCCGCTTTGTTTTTTACACTTGGTTTTCTTATTCAGATAGCTTTGGTAGTTATTGTATAATTTTTTTTTTAAAAAATATTTATTTGATACTGAATAAACTATGTTTTTGTATTAAAAAAACTTTAAATTAAGGTTTGCAAATTCGAAAAAGCGTTCTATATTTGCACTCGCAATACCGCAATAGACTGCGTTATTGGAGAGTTGGCAGAGTGGTCGAATGCGGCAGTCTTGAAAACTGTTGAGGGTCACACCTCCGGGGGTTCGAATCCCTCACTCTCCGCAACTTATTCAATAAGTACTTATAAAATCCCTTATTTCAAACGAAGTAAGGGATTTTTTTATGCCTTTGAATTATATTTTATCCATCTAAATACAATTCATAAGCGACCCTAGAGCGACCCTAATTTATCACAATCGCTAGGGTCGTCAAAAATCGCGCTATTCCACTTATAGTAAAGGTTTGGAGAAATAAACACAGCAATATGCATCACTGTGCTCATAGCTGTACCTATAACCCTTTCCATAACCTAATCAATAAATAGACATCTTGATTCAAACCAAATAATCAATTAAATTTTATCTAACCATTAAAAATTGAATCAGATGAAAAACAATTTTAACATCCACATTTATCCACGACCTGCAAAAGCCAATAAACAAGGGCTACAACCAATTTACTTCTGTGTTCGTGTAAACGGAAAACGATGGGAATTCAGCACAAAACAATTCATTAATCCCAACAACTGGGATGTAAAAAATTCCAAAATCAAGGGAAATGGAAGAGATGCCTGCACAATAAATGGTCAGGTAGAACTCTTAAAATCTAAAATAAATTCAGTCTTTTTAGCGCACAATTATAACGATGAGGTTTTAACCATAGAAAAACTAAAAGAAACCATTTTAGGAACACCTCAAAAGAACAAACGCACACTAATTCCCATCTTTCAGCATCATAATAAACAGATGAAAGCACTCGTTCCCAAAGAATATGCCCCAGGGACATTAGAACGATACGAAACTTCACTTAAACACACCAAACAATTTATCAAACATCAATACAATATAGAGGATATCGCTTTAGAAGATATTAATCACGCCTTTATTATGGATTATGATTTCTATTTAAAAAGTGTGCGTAATTGTAACAACAACACAACCATTAAATACCTAAAAAACTTCAAAAAAATCATTAACCTATGTCTTGCTAACGATTGGATCCAAAAGGACCCATTTGTCAATTACAAAGCAAAATTAGACAAGGTCGATCGTATCTTTCTTTTAAAAGAAGAAATACAAACCATTTATAACAAAGATTTTCCAACTGAGCGATTAAACCTAGTAAAGGACATCTTCATCTTTTCGTGTTTTACAGGCTTAGCCTATATCGATATCGCAAACCTTACAAAGAATCATATTGTAAATGGAATCGATGGTAACCTTTGGATCCATACCAAACGTCAAAAAACAAATACCTCAACTAAAGTTCCCTTACTACAAACAGCAAAACAGATTATAGACAAGTATAGTCATCATCCTATTTGTAATTCAGGCAAATTATTACCCATTTTTAGCAACCAAAAAATGAACGCTTATTTAAAAGAGATTGCAGCACTTTCGGGCATCGATAAAGAATTAACCTTCCATTGTGCTAGACATACGTTTGCGACTACTGTAACGCTTTCAAATGGTGTGCCTATCGAATCGGTATCTAAAATGTTAGGTCATACCAATATTAAAACAACCCAGCATTACGCACGTATAACAGAAGAAAAAATAAGTGTAGATATGGAAAAACTAAAAAGGATAGATTTATAAATTATCTTATAATCATTATTGACATATAATTTATTTTATTATTTTAATATAGAAAAATAAAACACCAACAAATTTATGAATCAATTGTTTACATCAAAATTCAGTGAATTTGAAAGTAATTTAACTGAATTAAAAAAGCAGTATTTAAGTGTACAAGAAGAATCAATTAAAGCTTCTAAATTCATTATAGAATACCTCGACTTCTTAGATGCAGAATTAGTAAATTATCAATTTCAATCAAAAAAAAATGAGATTGATTTTTTCAAAAATAAACTATCCAAAGTATATCAAAACCTGTTCTATTACAAAACAATTCTAAGTATTGAAAATGATTGTAAATTTCAATTTTTAACCAAAGAAAAAGAAATTGAATACTATATAAATTGTAGCAAAAAATTGACTAAAATTCATCAGGACGAATTAGAACTTATCAAACTTATTCAGTCTAACATGAATTTTATGGATAAGAAGTTTTTCCTGCGTAAAAATGCCAAATGGAGAACTACTAATCTTAATTATATTTTCCACAATACAAATACATTTAATTCGGTTTCCTATATTATTGGGAAATGTAAAGCGTTAGAATTAATTGTTAAATACATTGACGATAAAATACAACAACTAAAACATCCTAATAACACCAAAATAATCAACAAAGAATCTAAATTAAAATGGACAGCAGCAAAAGTATTATTAATCGAATTAATTTATGGATTGTTTTTACTTGGTGTAATCAACGATGGAAAAATTGAAATGTTTGAATTAGTTCACCACTTTGAAGAATTTTTTGATATTGATTTAAAACATCATCGCAGTATTTTACAAGATATACGAGAACGGAAAATAAACAAAACTAAATTTATAGATCAATTACGTAATGTTTTAATTAAACTGTAACAATTAAAATTAATCTTACGCTCTACTAACTACATTTCACAACATTTTATCTTATTATTTCCCACACTTTTCTAAACTGGAATTCAAATAATTTCCGTATTTAATAAATAACTCACAATTATACATTCCTTTATTAATAAGTGTTTAGAGAACTTTTTCACTCCAATATTTCCCTAATCTTTCCCCCGTAGGGAAAAAAGATTTTAATATTTTTTCAACTTTGTTTCAGTCAAAAATTAAACCTCAACAAAAATGAAAAAGAAACACAGATTACATCCAGAAGATGTAAAATTAATTACAGAAAATGTAGTAACTCATTTACAAGATTTTTTAAAAAATAAAACAGAAAAGAAGTGGATACCTTCTAAAGAAGTCGTAAAACTTTTAGGCGTTTCCAATTCAAAATTACATCAAATGAGATGCAAAAATCTAATAACGTATTCTTCATTTGGTCGCAATATCTATTATAACGTTGAAGATATTCATCTCATTCTGGAACAAAACAAAGTAGAACGCATACGTACATAATATTTTTTTTTCATTTGGTTTAGTTGGTTTAGGTTAGGCAGGTTTAATTACGACAAAAAAGTAATAAGCCTGCCTTTATTTTTTCCAATAACCATCTAGCGCTTTGCGCTTAAAAAAGACATGAGATTAGCAGACGAGCGGCAATCCATTGAGCGAAACGCAAAAATGTTTACCGACCGAAGATTTGAGATTAAGAGGAGAAATCATGAGATGATTTCGGTAAACAAAAAAATAGCCAAAAGTCATCCTGAACTCGTTTCAGGATCTCATCACGCTGGCACTAATCACCAGCCTCGAACTTCGAATCTCGAGTTTCTACCCCTTAAAAACGTATCACGTACAACTTAAAACATAACGAAATGAACTACATCAAACAATTAAACAGCTTCTACAATAAAATCCAAAACGATCCACAAATCGCCCCATGTCAAATCGCATTATACAATGCTTTGTACCAATGCTGGAACAAACAGCGATTCGCAGACTCAATCACCATTATTCGCGATGAAATTATGCGTTTAAGCAAAATCACATCTAAAAGTACCTACCATCGTTCCATGAAGCTATTACATAACAATGGCTACATAATTTACGAGCCATCATATAATTCATATGTCGGAAGTAAAGTTCACATCATCGACCTTACAAAAACATCCGAAAAGCAAAAAAACACCCAATCAAAAAATGGTCAAGCTATAGGTACACCTATGAAACGAGGTAGTTCACGAAATGATAAACCTATGGAAACACCTATAAAAACACCCATAGAGCCATTATATAAACATATAAACAATAAAACTATAAACAATAGTAATTGTTTATATACGCAAGCAGAAATTTTCATGAAAAAAAATAAAAAAATTCAATCAAAAAATGAGGTGAATCAGGACGGGTTGGTTAAGGTTGAAATGACCCAAAAAGAAAAAAGTTCCGCCAAAAAAGAAAAAGGTATAATTCCAACGTTGGAGGAAGCTAAAAGCTATTTCCTAGAAAAGGGGAAATCAACCATTGAAGCCGAAAAGTTTTTTTATTATTTCGAGTCCATTGGTTGGCTTGTGGGTGGAAAAACAAAAATGAAAAATTGGAAAGCTGCTGCAAATAACTGGTTTATCAATTCGGTCGAGTTTAGTAAAGCCAAAAATTATGCAGCTCAAAAGCCATTAGATACATCACCAAACAAACGATACGACGAACCATTATAACCAAAACACAAGAAAATGATTAATTATCAAAAGCTTTTATTTCATTTAGAACAACAGGGTAGAAAACACATACACCCAAATTATACTTTCCATAAAGATGATTTACCATTCATCATTCGCTTAGCTGCCTACTTTTTGAATGATGAAGAAAAATGTAAAGAACTGGACATCGACCTCAACAAAGGAATTCTATTAACCGGACCAATCGGAATTGGTAAAACAACATGGTTTCGATTAATGCAAAACATCACAGTCAAAGAACAGAAGTTCTATTACACCACATGCAGAGATGTTTCTTTCGAGTTTATTCGTGAAGGTTACAACACCATCGACAAATACAGCAAAGGAATCCCTTTCGATTTTCCTATGAAAAATATTTGCTTCGATGACCTCGGAACAGAAAACAACATCAAATATTTCGGAAACGAATGCAACGTCATGGCTGAGATCATCCTTAGCCGTTACGACCTTTTCATGAACCTGGACATCAAAACCCATATCACTACAAACCTTTCAGCCTCCGAAATTGAAAAATACTACACCGAACGTGTACGCTCTCGATTAAGACAGATGATGAATGTGCTTTCAGTTCCTGCGGATAGAAAGGATAAGAGAAGTTAGATTATTTTTTGCCGATGTGCAGAATTATTCTATTCCGGTCACTGAGCGGAGTCGAAGTGCAAAAGCAGAGTATAAAATAATTTTAGAGAATCATAATTCTCTGTTTATCTTTAAAAAATAATTCGAATACAACTTAACAAAATGGATAAATTAAAAGAACTTGACAATAAATTAACAGCTTTAGATTTCGATTTAAAAGCAATGATGGATGAAATACAATTTCAAGAAATAGAAACCTTTAAATTCGAAGATTTTTCAAATCGAGAATTAGATTTTAAAGAGTTTAATTTTAAAGGCTTATATATGTTTGAAATTAAAAACAATGGTTTTTTTGAAGATATTAATGATTGGAAAAATGATTTTACAAAACGTTGGTGTGATGAAGAATTCTTAAGAAAATTTGTTCCAAATGTTCGTAAAAAAAGGCTAAAAGAATTGACTGATACTAATCAAGAATGGATTCCATTGTATATCGGGAAATCAAGATCAGTAGGTAAAAGAATACATGAACATATATACAAACCTATTGAGAAAACAACTTTTGCAATGAAATTAAAAGCTAGGCATAATTTATCAAATGAAGTTTTTCGTATTTCAGCTGTAAAAATTGACGTAAATAATTACAATTGGATTGTTCCTGTATTAGAAAATGAATTAAGAAATCGTTTAAATCCTATCGTAGGAAAGCAATAGAAGATTAAACCTCAACTAAATTATTAGTTGAGGTTTTTTACTTTTAAACCACCCACTTTAAAGTGGGCAGTTAAAAATTACTACCAAACCATTATTTTCCCGGCTTATGCTTATGCGGTTTTAAACTTGGTGTATTGCCAGGAGTATCTTTATTATCTCGCTGACGTCTGTCTGGTTTCCCTGTAGATATTGCTATCCTTTTTGGTCCTGGCTTGATGCCCATATGAAAAAATTTTTAGTTTGATTTCTAATGTACAAAAATCATCAATCATTTAATATAGTTTCACTTATGACAGGTAAATTATTTTAACAATACAATAAATGAGTTAAATAAAAGTTTCTATTGTAATACAACGAACCAATATGAAGAATGTTACTATTGTTAAAGCTTTAAATCCTGCTTACCGTCAATTTAAACCAATCCGTAAAGATGTTGATAATTTTAAATCAGAATTATTAGCCTGTTTAGAGTCGATTGAAATTAGCGACAGCAGAAATGAATCGGAAGAACATCTAAAGGAACCGATAAAGCGTTTCTTAACAAATACATTCTATTATAAAAATTTAATCAACACAAAAGATCGTATTGATTTAGCCATCTACTTAGATAATACGGCTAAAAGTGATGTAGGGGTTATTATTGAAGCAAAAAGACCAAGTAACAAGGCAGAATTTATTTCAGAAGCTAACATCAATAAAAAAGCACTACAAGAAGTTCTTTTATATTACCTACGCGAACGTATCGATTACAAGAATAACAACATCAAGCAAATCATTGTAACCAATGGTTTCGAATGGTTCTTTTTCAAAGGGGAAGATTTCTACAATTTCTTTTATAAAAACACAGAACTTGTAAAAGAATATGCGCGTTTTCGTGATGGACTAAAAGACACCGTTAAAAACGAACTTTTCTACAAAGAAATTGCTGCAACTTATATCGAACAGGTAAAAGATGAATTGCCTTATGTCTATATTAAACTCGATACGAAAGAAATTATCAAATACAATGATACGAAGATAAGTAATCTGTACAAGTTATTTTCGGATACGCATTTATTAGGTAAATCATTTGGTAACGATAGCAACAAACTAAACAACGATTTTTACAAAGAATTACTTCACATTATTGGTCTAGAAGAAATCAAAGAAAAAACGGGTTCTAAAAAAGTTATTGTTCGCAAAGATTCAAAAGACCGCGATTATGCTTCGATGTTAGAAAATACAATCTTTACATTAGAAGATAAGAATTATTTAGATCGTGTCACAAACATCCCAAATACACCAGATAAAGCTTTTAATGTTGGTTTAGAATTATGCATCAATTGGATCAACCGTATTTTATTTCTTAAATTACTAGAATCACAATTGGTAAGCTATAATAAATCGAAAGATTATAAATTCCTGAACTTCGACTTTCTAAATGGATACGATGCATTAAACGATTTGTTTTTTTCTGCATTGGCAAAACCATTAAACGAACGTCACGACAAATACAAAGAACGTTTCAAGCATATTCCCTACTTAAACAGTAGCTTGTTTGAACATAGCGAAATGGAACGTCTAACTTTCGACATAACTGCACTGAAAGACGAAGAAATGAAAGTTTTTTCGGGTACAGTTTTAAAGGATAACAACGGTAAAAAATTAACCGGTAAACTAAATACGCTCGATTACATCTTTAGATTTTTAGATGCTTACGATTTTTCCGCAGATGCCAATACAGATATCGAAGATGAACAAAGTGGCAAAACATTAATCAACGCTTCGGTGTTAGGTCTGATCTTCGAAAAAATAAACGGTTACAAAGACGGTTCGTTCTATACGCCTGGATACATAACGATGTTCATGTGTAAGGAAGCGATTAGAGAAGCTATTGTAGATAAATTCAAGAAAGAATATAACAATTCGATAGAATCTTTTGATGATGTAAAAGATTATTGTGAAAATTTCTTTAAAAAAGATGATCGCATAAAATTTAATAATACAATTAATGATTTAAAGATTTGTGATCCAGCAGTTGGCTCAGGACATTTTTTAGTTTCGGCTTTAAACGAATTAATTGCTGTAAAAAGCGAACTAGGAATTCTAGCAAACGAACAAGGTGAAAAAATTCCTTGTGAAGTGACAGTGGAGAATGATGAATTATACATCGCAGATACTGAAGGTAAATTATTCGAATACAACCGTCAAGATATTAATAGCCTTCGCATACAAAAAACATTGTTCCACGAAAAACAAACACTAATTGAGAATTGTTTATTTGGAGTAGATATTAATCCAAATTCAGTAAACATTTGTCGTTTACGTTTATGGATCGAGTTATTGAAAAATGCATATTATACCAAAGAGGGTGAACTACAAACCTTACCGAATATCGATATCAACATCAAATGCGGTAACTCTTTGGTGAGTCGTTTCAAATTAGACGACAGTTTAAAACAAGCCTTCAAAAACAAAGAAGTAGGCTATTCGATTGACGATTATAAATCTGCCGTTAGCCAATACAAACAAACCAATAGCAAGGCTAAAAAAGTAGAAGTAGAAACCATTATCCGTAACATCAAGAATAATTTCAGAACAACTTTAGATGCTAAGATCAAAGAAAAAATATCTAAAGCTGTCGGAGCGTATGAAAACGAAAAGTTACGTTTAGATAACTTAGTTCAATTCGGAGAAAAGATTAAAAAAGTTGATAAGGATAATCTAAAAAAACTTAAGCTTAAAGCGGAAAAATTACAAAAAGAAAAACAAGAAATTTTAGATAATGTAATGTTCCAAAATAGTTTTGAGTGGCGTTTCGAGTTTCCAGAAGTGCTAGCCGATGATGGTTCTTATGTAGGCTTTGATGTCATCATTGGGAATCCACCTTATATTAGGGTACAAGGTATTCGTGAGAGCAATCCATCCCTAGCTGAACTATATACAAAAACTTATGATAGTGCTACTGGATCATTTGATATATACGTATTATTCGTTGAAATTAGTTTAAAGTTAATTAAGAAAAATGGTATAATAAATTTTATTATGCCAAGTAAATGGACAAATTCTTCATTTGGGATTGGTCTTAGAAATATTGTAAATGAAAATAAATCAATTTCTAAATTAATAGATTTTGGACAAATACAAATATTTGATGCTTCAACTTACACTTCTATCCATACATTTAAAAATAATTCAGATCTTTTAAATTATTACAAAACTGAAGAAAAATGTAGTAATGATATTGATATAATAAACTATTTAATTGATATTGAAAATATAGTGCCCGCACAAATTGATGTAACAATTAATAAATCTCAACCTTGGACACTAACTAATACAGAAGTTTTCAAACTATTAGAAAAATTAAAAAGAAATCCATTGAGAATATCAGATGTATTTGAGAATATTTTTCAAGGTTTAGCAACTAGTAAAGATGATGTTTATTTTTTATATAATTGTTCTACAGAAAATAATTTAATTAAAGGGTTCTCTAGACAACTGAAAAAAGATATATTAATTGAAAAAGAACTTGTTAAGCCATTATTAAAAGGTGATGATGTGCATAGATATGAAAAGTTAACATCTAATAAATATGTAATATTTCCTTATAAATTAAGTGATTTAAAACCCGAATTATATACAGAATCCGAACTTTCTAATCTTTTTCCTAATGGATATTCATATTTAAAAGAATGTGAAAATATTTTACGTGATAGAGAAAAAGGGAGGTTTAATATTGACGGTAAGTGGTTTCAATTTGGAAGAAAGCAAGGATTAAATTTTGGAAAAATTCCTAAGTTACTAGCTCCTGAAATTTCACTTGGTGGAAACTTTTCATATGATGAAAATGGTGATTTTTATTCGACAACTACTATTTATGGATTTATTAAAAAAAAAGATATTAATTTTTCTTATAAATCTTTATTAGCAATTATGAATTCAAAACTGCTTTGGTTCTTTTTAACAAATACTGGAACAGTATTATCAAATGGATATTTTAGATATAAGCCGGCATATTTAAAAGACTTTCCTATTCCATTAATTGATATTGAAAATCAAAATAAAATAGAAGATTTAATTGACCAAATAATGAATTTCATGAAATTAAATGATAAAGCTAAGATTTTTGAAATAACTAATAAGTTAGATAATTTAATATTTGAATTATATGGATTAACAGAATTGGATGCAAGTGTTATATATAAGAAATTCATTTAGTTAAATACATTTTATTATAATAAATTTATTTCATCAGGGGCTATTTTATATAATTTATTAATCAAATTATCAATTTTGTTTTCTATGTAATTATAATCAATTTCATTTAAATCATTTTTTCTCTTATATAATATTTCAGAATTTGCTTCAATATCTTTAACTAGATTTTCATCCAAATTTGATGGTATAGGAAATGGATAAATATAATTTGATTTAAAAGTAAAATATCCACCTCTCAAAATGTAACCAGTATTCTTAATAAAAAACCAAAATAATTTAGAATTTAATAATGCTAACCAAAAATAATATCCTTCTTTTACTTCATCTTTCTTTATATAGCCATACACTTTTGTTGTCGAATAAAAATCACCGTATAAATCATAACTAAAATTACCTCCTAAGGATATCTCTGGAGCAACTAACTTTTCCTTTTGAAATAAATTTAAATTTTTAGGATAAATATATCTGTACCAATAATTGTCGTTTTTTAACCTCCCTTTTCTGTAACATAAATTGAATTACATAAATTATATGGTTTACAGTACTAGTTAAAGTAATCTCACTATTTTTTTAGACAATTTCTCTTCATTTTTGCACCAAATTAAATGAAGAATGATTTACGGATACATCAGAGTAAGCACAGACAAACAAACAGTAGAAAATCAACGATTCGAAATCAACCAATTCTGCGATAATCAACAACTATTCGTAAGCAAATGGATCGAAGAAACAATTTCAGGAGCCAAACAAGTAGAAGACCGTAAACTAGGGAAATTATTAAAAAAAATGAAACCTGGTGACATTCTAGTTTGTTCCGAACTATCTCGGTTAGGCCGTAACCTATTAATGATTATGGGAGTCCTAAACGAGTGTATGAATAGAAACATCCAAGTATGGACCATCAAAGACAATTACAGATTAGGGAGCGATATCAATTCAAAAGTATTAGCTTTCGCCTTTGGACTTTCTGCCGAAATCGAGCGTAATCTAATCTCTCAACGCACCAAAGAAGCCTTAGCACGCAAAAAAGCTGAAGGTGTTATCCTCGGACGACCAAAAGGGAGAAAGTCGTCTAAAACCAAATTAACAGGTCAAGAAAAACAAATCAAAGAATTATTAGATAAAAACGTATCATACAGCGCCATTGGTCGAATTTTAGGTGTCCATCGTCTTACAGTAACATCTTTCATCAAAAACAATCCCGAAATCGTATCGGCTAAATCCGAATTTTAAACATCACAAACTTTTAACGCCTTATATAGAGATAATTTACTAACTTAATTGTAATTTTGTAACTCTCAATAACTACAGCACTAATTAAATCTAATACATGACAAAACAAGAACAAATAGACAAATTAGGCAACACGATTATTTATTTAGCCGATAGAATGGAAAACCTTTCCAAAACTAAATTACTGAAACTAATTTATTTATTAGACGAATATTCAGTAAAGAAGTTTGGTATTCCTTTTTTTGGGTTTAATTATGAAGTGTGGCGTCTTGGTCCGGTTTGTCAAGAAGTTTTTGCTGAATTAAACGCCGAGGAAGAAGAACTAACTTTTTTAGATCGTTTTATTGCTTTAGATCGACAAGATAATACCACTTACATCAAAAGTAAAGGTGAATTTAATGATGATGAATTCTCAACGAATGATTTAAAATTATTAGAAGAAGTCACAACATCATTTAAAAATGCTACAGCAAACCAATTAATTGATATCACTCATCAAAAAGGAAGTTTATGGTACAATGTGGCCCTAAAAAATGATTTATTAGAATCTTTCGATAAGAAATTTAAAAACACTTCAAATCACGAAATTCAATTTGAAGAATTAATTAATCAAGATCAAGTTAAAGCGAATTTATACCAAGATTATAAAGAATTTTCAACTTTTACAAAAGCATTTTAAGCAATGAAAGAAGGGACTATTCTCTATATCTATGATTATGTATTTGAAAATGGACAATCAAAAAACAAATACTTTCTTGTAATAAAGGATATTGAAAAACAAAATTCAATTTTAATATCTTTACCTTCAAGTAAAGACTATATTCCTGCAACTAAGCCAATCGAACATGGATGTATTGATTTATCTACTGTAGCTAATCAAACGTCTTACTGTTTCAAAGCAGGTCAAATTGTGACAGAAGATACAAGCTTTTCTTTCGATTTAAATACGTTCTTATACGGTGCATACCTAACGATATTAGAAAAACAATCATTCAATGAAAAATATCCCGTTGAAGGAGTTCATTATGATTATATCGGTAAATTATACGATAACGAATTACAAGCCGTAATAAAATGTTTTAAAGAAGCTGATTCGGTGAAAAACAAGTACAAAAAATTATTATAAATTTGCAACCATAACAGTGTCCCACTATTCATTTATTGCTTTAGTGCTGCACTTAAAAAAAATATTAAATCCAGCTCGTACTACGCAGCTGGATTATTTTTTTTAAATCCATTTCGGTTTATCATTCACTTATTTCAATCATAAAAAATCCCTATAAACTAATCCGTCATTTCGAGTGATTTTCGTTGCTTTAGCAAAAAAAAATTGTATCGAGAAGTAAGACGGGTCACTTTTAATCCTGAGCCTGTCGAAGAATCAATCATATTATTCTAAGACTGTATCCAACTCGCAGAAGAAGACAACGCGCTAATTCTTGGTGTAGTAATCTCATTTATTCGAGAGAAAAGAAAGTTTTAAAATATATAAACAATATACATTTAAGGGTATTTTATTATATGTAATTATACTATATATCAATATATTTGGATTTATTTTAAAACCAATATGGAAATAAAACGAATTATTATTCACGAAATAAATAAGGAAGCAGGGTCTAATGTTACTCAGTATAGTATATACGATAACTTACTTGATGTTACGAATAAGAAAGTTATTGATTTAGTACAAGAACTTAATAGAAGATATGGAAATAAGTCTGAAACATATGGTATATTTAATGAAGATGAACCCACAGATTTTCATGTTGACTTTGACTCTTATTTAAATTCAGTTGAAAAAGATAATGAGTTTATAAGTTTTAGCAAAAAATCTACAATAAATTTAAAAAAACGTATAGAACTAGTTACAAGTGCAAAAGGTGGTTTTATAATTTTCGTAGAGTATTTTTACTATAAAAATTTCTTTGGAATTTTTATAGTTCGAAATAAATTAGGAACTAAATTCGATTCTAATAATACAACAAACAACTTTTCTATTAGTGAAGTTCAACATATCGATTTTGAAAACTTAGCTATGGCTTGTAGGATAAACTATGATGCTTATAAATCAACAGAAATACAATATTTAAGTTTTATAAATAAAACAAATAGAGATAGTGATTATTTTACTAAATGGATTTCAACTAGTAGCACTTTAAATAGTACTGAAAACACTAAAATTCTCCTTAAAATTATTAATAAAATTAATTTACCATTTGATGAAAATGGTGTAGAAATTGAAAGAGATGAATTTAAGAATCGTGTCTATAATTTTATAAATAATCAACCTAATAAAATGATTAATATTTTTGAGTTTAGTAAACATTTTTTTGATGATGAACAATATTTAAAAAAATATTGTGAAGACAATGATATTCAGATAAATGGTGATGTAATCTTCCCTAAAAACCG
>NZ_DJBB01000071.1:0-21409 GCF_002429865.1 Empedobacter sp. UBA5987 | reverse complement strand
TCAAATTAATCAAAATAATAATACAATAATATTAAATAAAAACTCTACTTTTAAGTGTTCTTAACAAGGGGGAGATTACAATAAGAATTGTTCATGATAGCACTATTTTTCATGACCTGTGAAAGTTCTAAACCAATATATTCTAAATCCTTTGCTTGATTCAATACATAAAGTAAATGCTTACAATTTCCATGACCTAACTCTAATATTTGTTCTTTATTTTGTAATTGTAAATGATCTATTGTCGTTTTTATCATTCCAAAATTACTTTCATTTATTTGCTCACCAACTTCAATTCCATCGTCTCCATTTGGACAGCTCAATTGTTCCGCAAGATTTTGTAAATCAATATTATTTTTCATTAAATTTATTTATATAGAATAATTCTAAATTAATAAATATTAATCATTGTACACGTGATTTTAATCATTTAAAAATTACATCTTATCTTTGAAAAATAGTAAAATAGATGAAGGATATTATACGAACTGAAGAAGAAGATGATTTCAAATTGTTTTGTTTGGAATCTGTAGCAGATATTGAAGAGCAAAATGATTCGCAATTATTGGAATTTTTGGAACATTTGGCGCGAGAATTTCAGATTACAAATGTTTATAAAACGACTGATAGCTTTGAAGGTTTCGAAGAAAGTTTGACCAATCTTCTTTATCATGATAAATATTTTAGAGATTATAAAATCATTTATTTAGTTTTTGAAGGCGAAGGAAATCAAATTCAAATTGATGATTATTACTATAGTTTGGAAGAAGTAGCAGAAATTTTTCAAGGAAAACTAACCGATAAAATTGTTCATTTTGCAAATACAATGAGTTTAGATTTGGAAGACGAAAGTTTTCAATATTTTATTGATGTTACAGGGGCAAAGGCCTTATCTGGATACGTAAATCCTTCTCCGATTTTGAGTACAATTTTAGATCAATATTATTTTTGTTTAGCCAAAGAAATTGATGACGAAGAAGAGCTTGTACATGCATTGTTTGATAGACATGCCAATATATGCCTAAAATTAGGATTTAGATTATATCATTAAAACTAAATTAACTACACAAAAAACTTGGAGATATTAATACTTTAGTTAAAATGAAAAGTGCACACTTATATACAATTTAAAATTATAGAGATAGAAACTGCAAGATTTAATTCTTAAAAATAATGTATAAAAAATTACATTAATATAAACTTAAACAATTCATTTATGTATTTTAAGATAAATGCTATATCATTTTTTTAATTTTATTACCATAAAATGCCCTCAAACAGTGTTTAACTTTTTAGGAGCAATCTGCATTTTTGAGATTTTATTATTATTTCAATTTCTCTTTTAAGAATTGAGCTGTGTAGGACTCTTTTACTTTGACAATCTCTTCTGGCGTACCTTCGGCAACCAAATAACCGCCTTTCTTCCCTCCTTCTGGACCAAGATCAATCACCCAATCGGCTACTTTGATAATATCCATGTTATGTTCGATTACAAAAACAGAATGTCCCAAATCAATCAAAGCACGTAATGCTTTAATCAACTTCTGAATATCATGGAAATGCAGACCTGTAGAAGGCTCATCAAAAATAAACAAGGTTTTATTTGTCGTTTCTCCTTTCGTCAAGAAAAAAGCCAGCTTCACACGTTGTGCCTCTCCACCAGAAAGCGTATTCGACGATTGCCCAAGTTTTACATAACCCAAACCAACATCTTGTAATGGTTTCAGCTTTTCGACAATTTTATTTTGCTGATGCGTTGCAAAAAAGTCAATTGCTTCATCAATTGTTAGATTTAAAATATCTGAAATCGATTTTCCTTCGAATTTAACTTCTAAGATTTCTTTCTTGAAACGTTCGCCATGGCAATCTTCACAAACCAGCTCTACATCAGCCATAAACTGCATTTCGATGGTAATTGTCCCTTCTCCTTTACATGCATCACAACGTCCGCCATCTACATTAAACGAAAAATGTTTTGGTTGAAATCCCATCACTTTACTTGCTTTCTGATTGGCAAATAAATTTCGGATATCATCGTAAGCTTTTACATAGGTCACAGGATTAGAACGCGAAGATTTCCCGATTGGATTTTGATCGATTAACTCAATTCCTTCCAATTGTTTCAGATCTCCAATTAACTCATCAAAATCACCAATTTTATTACCAAAAATCTCAAAATAACGCTGAACCGCTGGTGCTAAAATATCTTTCATCAACGTAGATTTCCCTGAACCCGAAACACCTGTAATAACGGTTAATTCGTTCAGAGGAAATTTAACATCAATATTTTTTAGATTATTTTCTCTTGCTCCAATAATTTTCAGATAATTAGGAGATTTCAAACGTTTTTTAGGAACTTCAATCTCTAATTTTCCGTTCAAATATTTAGATGTTAATGTATCACCTTTTAATAATTCATCATAGGTTCCTTCAAAAACTACTTCACCTCCATTTGTTCCAGCTTCTGGACCAATATCGATGATATAATCAGCAGCTTTCATAATGTCTTCATCATGCTCTACCACAATCACTGTATTGCCTAAATCGCGTAAACGATGTAAAATCGTAATAAATTTGGCTGTATCACGCGAATGTAAACCAATCGAAGGTTCATCTAACACATACATCGAACCAACCAAACTACTTCCCAAAGAAGTTGCTAAATTGATACGTTGTGATTCTCCTCCAGACAAGGTATTCGAAGCACGATTTAGCGTTAAATATTCTAAACCAACATCTAACAAAAATGTTAAACGCGACTTAATTTCGTATATAATTCGACCCGCAATTTGCTGATCATATTCGTTAAATGTAATACTTGTAAAGAAATCATTCAACTCATTCAAAGGTAAATCAACCAAATCATTAATCGATTTATCCGCAATTTTCACGTAATTCGTTTCCTTACGCAAACGCTTTCCTTTACAAGTTGGACAAGTTGTTTTACCACGATAACGAGACAACATTACACGATATTGAATTTTGTATGTATTCTCCTCAACCATTTTAAAAAAACCATCCAATCCTTCCCAATCGTTATCTCCGTGCCACAAATAGTCTTTTTGCTCTTCGGATAATTCAAAATAAGGTTTATGAATTGGAAAATCTACTTTTTGAGAAAGTTTGATAAAATGATTTTTCCACTCGCCCATTTTCTCGCCTTTCCAAGCTACAACCGCATCTTCGTAGATAGACAACGATTTATTTGGAACGACAAGATTCTCCTCAACTCCAATTACTTTCCCGTAACCTTCGCAAGTTGGACAAGCTCCATAAGGATTATTGAAACTAAAGAAATGGATAGTTGGTTCATTAAAAATCAAACCATCTGATTCGAATTTATTTGAGAAATATTTTACCGAATTATCTTCTACATTTACAATCGCTATTTCTCCTTTTCCTTCGAAAAAAGCCGTCTCGATAGAATCTGCCAAACGATGATAAAAAGATTCTTCGTCCTCTGTTGGCAAAGCGATACGATCAATGACAAGATGAATATCATTTTCGGGTTGAGGTTCAAAATTAAATGAAATTAAATCTTCAATTTTCACTTGATTTCCATCGACACTCAAACGTGTAAACCCTTGCTGTTGAAGAATATTCAAATGTTCTGCAAACGAACGCTCTTCTGGCACAACCAATTTTATTTGAAGAATAAATTTAGTTTCAGCCACAAAAGTTTTTAGATAATCAATCGCATCCGTTACCGAATCTTTTTGAACTAATTCTCCTGTAATCGGTGAATATGTTTTTCCAATTCGTGCGTACAACAACTTTAGATAATCATAGACTTCTGTCGTTGTTCCAACTGTAGAACGCGGATTTGTAGAATTTACTTTTTGCTGAATCGCTATTGCTGGCGCTATTCCTTTGATATAATCAACTTGAGGCTTATCCAATTTTCCTAAAAACTGACGTGCATAAGACGATAAACTTTCGACATAACGACGCTGACCTTCCGCATACAACGTATCAAAAGCCAAAGTAGATTTCCCAGAACCAGACATCCCAGTAATCACGACTAATTTATTTTTTGGAATCGCTAAATCAATGTTTTTTAAGTTGTGCAATTTTGCACCTTTAATCAGAATAAATTCTTTCGGATCAAGTTGATTGATATCTTTTTTCATCTTGGCACAAAGTTAAGTTATTTTAGAAAGTTAAACTTAATCGCAACAAAAATTAGTCATAAAATATAACGTATAAAAAAGAACAGATTTAGTTAAAATATAAAAGCGCATCAACATGTTGACGCGCTTTTTTCAATAAAAAAATAAAAATTTATTCCTGAAATAATAAATAATTTTCTTCGTTTAACTCTTGATATCCAACATCGTACACATAAAAAATTGTGCCATTTTTTGATTCATCTACATTTGTAATGTACTTAAAATCAAAGTTTCTCAAACTCAATTCGTTTTTATTTACCGAACGAGCTCCTTCTTCTAATAAAGTTTTTAAGATACGATTATTTTTTCTTAATCTGTTGTTAATATTTCGTACAATTTCTACTTTATCACGATTAAGATTATTATTATAAGAATTTCGACAAAAATCGTTACAAAACTTTTTGTCTTTTCGACCAAATAAAGTTTGGTTACATTGAAGACACGTATTCATAAGATAGATTTTAGGTTATTTAAATACAAATATAAAAAAAAGTTAATCAATTTACAAATACTTAACATTATACCCTTTTCTACTTTAAAACGAAAGTATTAAATATTTAGTAAATGTTTATCATCTTATTTATTATTTTTGTTTAAATTTTATTGATTTTGAAAATTCTAAATAAATTACCCGACCCTTTTATTCTGTTTTTATTCGTTGCCATTGTTGTCGCATATTTTTTCCCAGATATTAGTTTGTGGTCTTACAAGGATTTCAATCTGAATACAATAATTGATATTGGAGTTATCTTAGTATTCTTTTTTTATGGATTAAAACTTAATTGGAAAGAAGTTTTTAAAGATTTAGCAAATTGGAAAATGCATGTCTTGATTCAATCCATCACATTTATATTTTTTCCATTATTAGTCTTGTGTTTCTATCCTTTCATAAAAAATTACCCAATTTATTTTACTCTGTATGTCGCAATATTTTATTTAGCCGCGTTACCAAGTACAGTTTCTTCGTCAGTTGTAATGGTTTCTATTGCGAAAGGAAATATACCAAGTGCTATCTTTAACGCAAGTATTTCTGGACTAATAGGTATTGTTGTTACACCGCTTTGGATGAGTTTGTTTTTATCAAAAAGTAATGGTGAATTTGATTTATTAGGAACTTTTTTGGATTTAGTTCTTAAAATTATTTTACCTGTTTTTATCGGAGCTCTTCTTCAACCTTATTTAGGGTTCTTTTACAATAAATATAAAAAGCAATTCGGTAATTTAGATAAACTAACCATTGTACTTATTGTTTACAACAGTTTTAGTCATACTTTTTTGGATGGATTATTTACAAAATTAGGCGTTCTTCCGTTGTTGGCAGTTTTCATAATTGTAGTTGCGTTATTCTTTTTCTTTTTCAAACTTTCAAAATGGATTGGTAAGAAAATGAATTTTAATCGAGAAGATGATATCACAATTCAATTTTGTTCGACTAAAAAATCATTGGTTCATGGCTCGGTAATTGCAGCAGTTATTTTTACGGGAGATATCGGTATTTATTTGATTCCGGTTATGCTTTACCACACTTTTCAGTTAATTTATATCAGTTATATCGCTAATCAATATGCTAAAGAAGTTGAATAAAACTTATCGAAGTATCCTTATTTTTCTATTTCAAATTATTTTATTTTCGATACTATTTTCAATCGAAAGCGTTGATGATTTCATCGTCAATCATCTTACATTTCCAATTTCAGGATTTATTGCAAAAATTACGAATTCAGTTCATTTTCCTGTTGGAGAATTGTTTTATTTAATCATTGGAATAATCGGTTTTGTATTGATTTTTAAATTGATTCGAAGTTTT
The DNA here is from genome assembly GCF_002429865.1 of Empedobacter sp. UBA5987. NCBI lineage: Bacteria > Pseudomonadati > Bacteroidota > Flavobacteriia > Flavobacteriales > Weeksellaceae > Empedobacter > Empedobacter sp. UBA5987. The sequence goes on along the minus strand of NZ_DJBB01000071.1, from coordinate 15,433 downwards.
TTCAAATCGAAAGAAAAAGTTTCGCATTCAATTTATTGCATTATGATTTTTGTAAACTGTATCTATTTTATTTACACGTTTGCTTGGAGCGTGATGTACAAAAAACAAACGTTAACTATTGACAAAGAAAAAATCGTTATTCAACCTAAAATTCTGAAAGAAATCTATTGCTACGAACTTGATAAAGCAATATCAGCAAGAAATTTAATCGAACACAATGATTCAACAACAACGATAAAATTCAAATCTAATTTAAAAGATTATAATCAAGAATTTTTTGCTTTACAACACCAAGTAAATAATGTAAAATGGTTAAAAAATTATCGATTATTAAAAGATACACAATACAAATTATCTTGGATTTCGGAAATGCAAAATTATATGGGTATTTTGGGATACTATAACCCTTTTACGGCAGAAGCAAATCTGAACAGATACAATACAAATTTGAAACAACCTGCAACACTTTTCCACGAATATGGACACCAAATGGGATTTGCATCAGAAAGTGAAGCTAATTTTTTAGCTTATTATTTAGGTACAAAATCTAGAAATCCTGAAATTAATTATTCGGTTTATTACAAAAGTATTTACACACTTTTAGGCGCTATTTACAAATCTGATCCGTATTTTGTGAAAATGGAATTGGATAATATGCATTCTAAAATAAAGCAAGACAGAAAAGCCGAATTAAAACATTATTTGAAATATGAAGGTGCTACAAGCGATACTTTTTCTGAATTAAATAATCAGTTTTTGAAGGCAAATAACCAAGAAGGAACGATAAGTTATAGCAAATATGTCGAATTAATTTACTTGTTGTATCAAACAAAAAAAGCAACAAATTAATCGTTGCTTTTCTATTATTGTTAAAGTTTTAATTATTTAAAATTAATCTTTCCGCCAGCTAATTTTTTCTGATTACGCTGCGTTGGATTACCATAAATATCAATCACTCCACCTGCTCTAGTTTTTGCATCTACAGATTTCTCTGCTCTCGCTTCTATTACTCCTCCTGCATTTGTTGTTAAACTTGCTGTATCAGAATTTAATGTTTTCGAATAATATTTCCCTCCAGAATTTGCAATTACAGTCTGAAATTCAGTATCACCAGTTAAAATTACTTCTGCACCAGAATTTATTTTGACTTCTAATTTTGAGGTTTCGATTGGTAATTTAATAGATGAACCTTCGTTAGATGTCAAATACAATGCTTGCGATTTTACGACATCACCAGAATAAATGCGAGAACCTTGACTTGCCTGAATTTCATATAATGATTTGTAATAAACCTTAACCGTTGCTTCTCCTCCTTGCATCAATTTGGTTCCTGTCATTTTCAATTTCAGTTCACCTTTGTTATTTTCAACTTGAACATCGCTCGCATTAACTCCATCTACTTTCACTAAGTTTTCGTTTGATGAAATTAATTCAACTGGAATTTTATCATAAACTTTTAAGATATTAAAATCTCCAACATTTATCTCTTCTTGCGCAAATGCAAAAGTTGAACAAAATATAGCGGCTGCTGATAATACGATATTTTTCATAAAAAAAGTTTTCTAATTTGATTTGAAATTACACAAAATTTAAACCAAAAAAGAAAACTTAAGTTATTTTTAAGATATATTGTAAGAATTATTTCGCTCCTTCAGCTGTTAATTCTGCAATACGTACAATAATTTCTGTTGCTTTTTCCATAGATTCTACCGGAACATATTCGTAAGGTCCGTGGAAATTATGACCTCCAGCAAAGATATTAGGACAAGGTAATCCCATAAAAGATAAACGAGCACCATCTGTACCTCCACGAATTGGTTTGATATTTGGCGTAACACCACAGTCTTTCAAAGCTTGTTCTGCGATTTCAACAGATTGGAATTTCTCTTTTACTTTCTCAATCATATTAAAATATTGATCAGAAACTTCTGCTGTAATTACTTCATGATCAAAACGCTCTTGAATATCAGCAGCAATTTGTAAGAATAAAGCTTTACGAGCTTCATATTGCTCCATATCGTGATCACGGATAATGTACACCATTTTTGCTTCAGATACATTTCCTGTAATTTTAGCTAAATGGAAGAATCCTTCGCGACCTTCAGTTAATTCAGGAACTTCATCGTTTGGTAATTGTGCAGCAAACTCCATTGCAATATTAGATGCATTAATCATCTTATCTTTTGCATAACCTGGGTGAACAGATTTACCTTTTATTGTCACAATTCCAGATGCAGCATTAAAGTTTTCGTACTCTAATTCTCCAATTTCAGAACCATCCATTGTATACCCCCATTCTGCACCAAATTTCTCTACATTAAAGAAATCTGCTCCACGACCTACTTCTTCGTCAGGTGTAAATCCAATAGCGATACGTCCGTGTTTAATTTCTGGATGAGCAATCAAATACTCAGCAGCTGTTACAATTTCTGCAACACCAGCTTTATCATCAGCACCTAATAATGTTGTACCATCAGTTGTAATGATAGTTTGACCTTTATATTGAGATAATTCAGGGAATTCGTTTGGTGATAAAATCATTGATTCGTTCAATTTGATATCTCCACCATCATAATTTTCCCAAATTTTAGGTTGTACATTTTCTCCAGAAAAATCTGGCGATGTATCTATATGAGAAACAAACCCAATTGTAGGCACTTCGTGATCAACTGTAGAAGGAACATATCCGAAAACATAACCATTTTCATCAATAGAAACGTCTTCTAAACCGATTTGTTTTAACTCCTCAACCAAATAATTTGCTAAATCCCATTGACGATCTGTACTTGGAAATTTATCTAAAAAAGCCTCACTTTCAGTGTAAGTTTTAACATATTTCAAAAAGCGTGTTACCAACTTTTCTCTCCATTCTGTTTGCATTGCGTTTTAATTTTTGTCAAAATTACTAAATTATCTACCTTTAAGGCGCAAATAAACCAAAAAAATGAGTGAGCTAACTTTTAAAATTATTGAATGTCCACGCGATGCGATGCAAGGACGCAAAGATTTTATACCAACTGACAAGAAAATTGATTACTTAAATCGTTTATTGACTGTTGGTTTTGAAGCGATAGATTGTGGAAGTTTTGTTTCGCCAAAAGCGATTCCACAGATGGCGGATACGAAAGAAGTTTTAGATAATATTGATAAAACCAATTCAAAATCGAAATTATCTGTTGTTGTTGCCAATAAAAGTGGCGCAATGAAAGCTGCAGAACACGAAAAAGTGGATATTATTGGATTTCCTTTTTCTATTTCAGAGAATTTTCAACAATTCAACACGAATAAAAGTCGTGAAGAAGCGTTTGAAATGGTGAAAGAAATCAACCAAATCTCAAATGATAATGGTAAACATATGTTGATTTATTTATCGATGGCGTTTGGAAACCCTTATGGAGAAACTTGGAATGAAGAAATCGTAAAAGAATGGTCTAAAAAAATGGCGGATATCGGAATTTCTTCAATCAATCTATCAGATACAATTGGTGTTGCAGACGAAAAAACAATTGTTGATTTGTTCCAAAATTTGATTCCTCATTATCCAGAAATTGAATTTGGCGCACATTTTCATACCGTTTATACCGAATGGCATTCCAAAGTACAAGCCGCTTATGATAATGGTTGTCGTCGTTTTGATGGCGCTATAAAAGGTTTGGGCGGATGTCCAATGTCAAAAAGTGATATGGTCGGAAATATGCCAACCGAGAAATTAATTAGTTTCGCAAATGAGCACAAAGAAAAACATGGTTTGAATCTTTTTGATTTCGAATCTGCTTGGAATGTTTCTTTGCGTACATTTGGCTTAGTTTAATCTTAACAATAAACTAAAAAATCAATTCTTTTGTTAAAGGAAATTAAAATATGTTGGACTTTAACAAAAAAAGTTAAATTTGCTCATCGGTAAGTTTTTTTATCGAGCTTAGAATATTAAAATGAAATTAAAGTATATGAAATTTAAATCGAGTATGATGTTGCTAATTGCAGCATTATTTACGGTAAATACTTTTGCACAAACAGCAAAACCAACACCAAAACGTCTTGCTAAAGTAGATGGTATAGCTGCTGTTGTCGGAGATCAGATTGTTTTAGAGTCTGATGTAGATCGAGATTATTTAATGTCAAAACAACAAGGGATGCAAGTCGAAGACAAATGTGATTTCCTAAATGACATTATGTTAGACAAAATGTTGGTTGATCGTGCAAAACAAGATACTTTAATCAAAGTGACACAAGATGAGGTAACTCGTCAATTAAACAACCAAATCGAAGGTTTGATTGCTCAAGCTGGAGGAGAAAAACAAATTTTAGACTATTTCGGATTCCGTACAATGGCGGAAATGAAAAACGAAACTAAATATATCGTAGAAGATAATATTTATGCACGTAACAAAAGAGAAATGGTTGTAAAAGGTGCTGATGCTACGCCAGAAGAAGTTCGTTTGTTTTTCGAAAAACACCAAGGTGAGTTACCAGACGTAAAAGACGAAGTTTCGATTAGCCATATTGTAACTTATCCTGAAGTTTCGCAAGAAAATCAACAAAAGATTATTGATCAATTAAAAGAAATCAAAAAAGAAATTGAAGAAGGTGCTTCTTTTGCAACGAAAGCAATTTTATATTCAGAAGATCCAGGTTCTGCAAGTAACGGAGGTGAATACAAAAAAGTTTCTCGTGGTAAAATGGTAAAAGAGTTTGATGCGGTGGCGTTTAACTTACAAGAAGGTGAAATTTCTGATCCATTCAAAACTGATTTTGGATATCATATTATTAAGTTAGAAAAACGTCGTGGACAAGAATTAGATTTGCGCCATATCTTGATTACGTTGAAACCAACAGAAGACGAAATAAAAAAGGCTTATAATAAATTAGATTCAATTCGAGTTTTAATTAACGACGGAAAAATGACATTTAAAGATGCTGCATTAAGATTTTCTGATGATAAATACACAAAATTTAACTCAGGAAATATCATGAACCAAAATTCTGGTGACGATCGTTTCGAGAAAATGGCTTTGCCTCTACCAATGTTTACAGCAATTGCAACATTAAATGAAGGAGATATTTCTCAAGTTTTCGAAGATGATTTTGATAACAGAAAAGCTTTAAGAATCTTAAAAATCAATAAATTTTATCCAGAGCATAAAATCAATTATCAAGATGATTACTATAGAATTCAGAAATTTGCGGTTCAAGATAAAGAACGTACATTGTTGATGGATTGGGTAAAACGTCAAGTTGGTGATGCTTACATTAAAATTGGAAAAGAATACCAAAGTTGTAATTTCCCGATCGATTGGGAAAAGAAAAACCAAAAATAATAAAACAAAAAACCTCGAGAAATTCTCGAGGTTTTTTTATGTCTTAAAAATAAATAATCTTATTTCGCAATCGGAACTTGAGAAGGCCAAATTAACTTACTTGGATCAAATCCTACTTTCTTTGCCGAATCAAAAAATCTGTCTTTTACCTTATCCGAAATCTCTTTCTTACGCGATAGAATCCATAACTTTTTATAATCTTCACTTGCAACTAATACATTATTGTAATCTTTATCAAAATCAATTACATATAATTTTTTTGCTAAAATTGGTAAAAACGTTGTCGAGAACAACCCAACATTTTCAATATCTTGCGTAGCAATTCCTTCAATCTTTTCCCATCCTTTTTTCTTCGCATTATATCCGCGTACAATCACTTCCAATTGCCCATTTTCTTCGTTCAAATTAAAACGATGTGTCACATTTGTTTGTCCTTTTTGTGCTTTATTTTCCAAACGTGCAATCTCGTACCAACGTCCTAAAAATCCACCTAAATCAAAATTTTGAGCTGGTTTATATTTTACCTTTTTCCTATTGTGATTAACGATATATGCTGTTGTCCCTAGCGCCAATGCTGCAAGGGCTAATTTCTTAAAATTCATTTTACTAAAACTTAGGTTGCAAATGTATCAATAATATTAAAGTTGAAAAAATATGATTTCAAATTTTGAATTAATTAAACTTTCATTTAACTTTATTAAAATTAATTTTAATATTATTTAACCAAATGAAAAAACTTCCTGTTATATGTCCCAGCTGTGCCGAAGAATTAGCGGTCGAAAAATTAATTTGCAACCATTGCGAAACACAAGTTGTAGGAAACTATGAACTTCCTTTATTTCTGAAACTTACAAATGAAGAACAAGCATTTATTATGCAATTCTTTGTCAACTCAGGAAGTTTAAAAGACATGGCAAAAGAATTTGAAGTCAGCTATCCAACCATGCGAAATAAAGTAGATGATTTGATTAATAAAATAAAAACAATGTCCGATGAATAAAGAATTTTCAGTATCGATGTCGCTATTTTTTAAGGTTACAACTGCTATTTTAATTGTATTATTAATCTTAATTGGAGGAATATTGTTTAAAGAAACAGAAGTATATGTTGCGGTGATTTATGCAATCATTATTTATCCGTTGTTTGCGTATTATTTTTTAATCTCTTTAAATAAAATTAAAGTTGATTTGAATAATATTTATCTTATTTCAAAAGTCAAAACGAGTATTATTCCGATAAATGAAGTGAAAATTATTACAAGAAAATCTCAAAATAATTTGATGATTATAGGTGCACGAGGCATTTATGGTTTGATAGGAAGATCTATGGACAATTATCGATGCAATATAAAAAATCGTACAAAACTTGTTGCTATTGAATTAGAAAATGTAAAATATTTGGTGAGCTGCGATCAGCCAGATGAATTTGTTAACACAATAAATACACTAAAAAATGATAAAGAAACTCCTTAATCCATTTGCATATTTCGATGAAAAAATACTGTTCATTATTGGACTATTTTCGCATTTCCTTTTCACTTATATCGCCAAAATTACTGAATCTTTTTTCCCTGATTTTTTAAGCATTAAGAAAAATGGAATTTCTTATTCTTATCTCGATTTGTTGTATCAAAATACGAGAAATTTAGTAATTGCAATCCTCATATTTTACATTTTAGGAAAAATCATCAATAACAGAACACGAATTATAGACATTGTAAACGTCGTTTTAATCTCTAGAATAGCCTATTACATTGTATTTATTACCGATTTTATTCCAATTGTCAACAAAAGTATGGACAAAGTTCTAAAAGGAATTACAACAAATAATCTCGAAGTTTTACATGAAGCCCCAACAATGATTGTACTTGTAATTGTAGCTTTTATTGCGATATTTTTCTTGTGTGTAATGCTCTATTATTTATACATCGGTTTCAAAACGGTTACAAATATGAAAAGCACCAAACAAATTTTTGCTTTCATTGCTACCTTGTTATTTATCATTGTTTCAACTTCAATATTATCATTATTAATACCACAAAAAATATGAAAAAAGTTTTATTAGCACTGACTTGTATAGCTACTACTAGTACATTTGCGCAACAAATTAACAAACCAGCTTTGGATAGTTTATTTCTTTCTTTACATGAACAAAAAATTGGTGCAGGAAGTGTTTCTATTTTCGAGAATGGAAAAGAAATTTATTCTAATTCGTACGGAAATCGTGACTATGAGAGTAATCTTGTCAATAATAACGACACAAAATTTAGGATTGGTTCCATCACAAAGACTTTTACAGCAACTTTGATTATGAAAATGATAGAAAATGGTAAATTAACGCTTGAAACAAAACTTTCAAAATTTTATCCGAAAGTAAAAAATGCAGATAAAATTACGATTCAAAATTTGCTACAACATCAATCTGGAATTAATAATATTACAAGCAACAAAGAATTTCTTGAATGGTATTTGCAAGATTTAACAAAAGAACAATTGCTAGAAAAAATCTACCCATTAAAATCTGATTTCGAACCCAATACAAAAGAAGGATATTCGAATACAAATTATATTTTGTTAGGTTTCATTTTAGAAGATGTTTCAAAAAAATCATTTCAAGATTTGATCGAAAATATCATTATTAAACCTTTAAAGTTAAAGAACACAAAAGTTGGAGGAAAAATATTAATAAATCAAAACGAAGCAAAATCTTACAATTATTTCAATAATACGTATCATTTATTACCAGAATCATCAATGACAATTCCTCTTGGAGCAGGTATCATGGTTTCTACACCAACAGATTTAAATACATTTATTTATTCGCTTTTAAATGGTAAAATAGTTTCTGAAAAATCTGTCAAACAAATGACAACTATTAATGATGAATTTGGTTTTGGATTATTTTATGATAAAATAAATGACACAAAAGGAATTGGACACAACGGCTCTATTGACGGTTTTAGTTCTTATACTTTTTGTTTTGATCATACTGCTTTCTGTTATGCTATTACTCAAAATGCAAATGAAATTTCAAAAGAATTACTTAAAACTAATTTATACAATGCTACTCATAACAAAAAAATAGAGTTTCCTAAAAAAGTTATTTCAATAGATGTTTCTTCAGAAATTTTAGAAAAATATTCGCACGAATATTCTTCTAATGAACTTCCTATTGCAATTAAATTTTTCGTAGAAGATGGAACTTTTATGGCACAAGGAACAGGACAATCTGCATTTCCGCTAACAGCAATTTCCACAACCGAATTTGAATTTGCTCCTGCAAAAATTAGAATTAATTTTAATGAAAATGGTTCAGAAATGAAATTAATTCAAAATGGAAAAACCTTTAATTTTAATAAAAAATAGTATAATCATAAAAGACAAAGCAAATTGCTTTGTCTTTTTATTTAAGAATTAACAAGCTGTTCCTCCTTCAAAATTTATCATTGTAGTTTTTTTATCAGATTTTCGAGTAATTGTCATTGTTCCATTAGCTAAAACTGAATCAGATTCTACATTTTGTTCTCCAATTTTTGCATTAATTTCGATAATATAATCATCATTCTCTAAACGCAACGTATATTCGTTTTCAGTAGATTTAGTATCGTCATTTTTAGAAGAAAAACTTCTTTTTTTCCATTTATAGTAGCTACTGGAATTGATTTTTAATAGAAAACACATTTTCTCAATCGGAAATTGGCGCCCATGATTCTTTATGAATCTATATTTCATCGACCTTTCTTGGAGAAAATGCTGATTGCTTTTTTTAAGATATCACGTTCTAGTTCAGTATCTCTAAAATTTCGCCTACTGTAACCTTTCCAAAATAATCCGTTACATCAATAGAATTCAAAACTTTTGCAATTTCTTCTTCATTGTGTTTTACACCAATTAGTTTATTTTCTAAACCTTCAATCGATTCTGAAGCGAAAAAATCACCAAATATTTTAACTTTTTCGATTGTTCCGCCTCGCTCTACATTCAAGTGAACTTCAATAAAACCTGCTGGAATTTTCTTCGCGTTTTTGAAATTATATTTTGGTGAAAAACCAAAATTCCAATCCCATGTTTGGTATTTTTCTTCAATCAATTTCGCAACACCATTCAAATCTTCGGTTGTTAAATGATAAATTGTTGCTCCTTTATTTGTTTCTAACATTTCATCAATCAACAAAGCTTTCAACTCGTCCGTCGTCATTTCATTTGGAAAATATTCGATCAAATTAATCACACGCGCACGATTAGATTTGATGGCTTTATCCACATATTTTAAGGGATTAATTTTTAACGCATCGCCTAAAACAGACATGTCCGAATTAAAAAGGATCGTTCCGTGCTGAATCATTTTCCCATTACGAGCCAGTTTCGCATTTCCACTAAACTTTTTACCATCAACCAACAAATCGTTTCTTCCTTCCAATTTTGCAGGAACATTCAAACCGTTTAATAATTTGACAACAGGTTCTGTAAAAGTCGAAAAATCCATAAAATCATTCTGTCCCAATAACGTATGGAAAGAAAAATTTAGATTCCCTAAATCATGATAAACAGCACCACCACCCGACATGCGACGAACAACTTTTATATTATTCTCAGTCACATAATCCAAGTTAATTTCGGCCAATGTATTCTGAAATTTCCCAACAATAATTGACGGCGCATTGATATACAACAAAAAAATATCTTCCGTTGGATAATGGTACAATAAATATTCTTCTAAAGCTATATTGAAATACGCATCGTGAGATGGCGAATCGATGATAATCATACAAATTATTTTTGCAAAGTTAGGAAGAAATTTATGGAATCAAAAAGAGACAACTTTCCTAAAAAAGTTGTCTCACCGCATTTATAATATAAACTATTAAAGAGAATGTTAAATGTTTGTCATCATTTAAATTCCAGTAAACATAATCCCTAAACTCATCCAAGTTGTTGGTAACGGAATTGCTCCAGCTTCGTTATATGTTGTGTTAAAAATGTTTTGCGCATCAAAATAAATACTCAAATTATTTTTGAATGAATGATTAATTCTTGCATCAGTAATCCAATAAGATTTATATGATTGACGTGTATTATAACGATTCGCTACACTTAAAGTAGTTCTTCCGATTGAATAATCTATAGTATTGATTAACTGATGTTTTAAACTTTCTATTTTATATTTAGAATTGTATTGATCATCCACATTTTTAAACTCAGAATCAAGATAAGAATAGCTCAAAGAAAACTTCAAATTTTGATTAGCAGAAAGATTTGCTAAGTACGAAACTTTCGTATTAAATCCGTGTGTTTTTAAATCTCCAAAATTTTGTGCTTGCCATGGTTCATTAGATGTTAAACGTACCCAATCGATAAAGTCTGTGATCGAACGATAAAAATAATAGGCATTAAACGTCCAATTTCTCTTGTTGTATTTGAAACCAATTTCTGTTTGAAACGCCTTCTCAGATTCTACATTTACATTTCCTATATTTCCTGGTCGCTGATCCAAATATAAATCTGTAAACGAGGGAATTCGCTGGCTTGTACCTGCATTTACCATCAATTTCAAGTTCGAATTTACCGCATAACTCGCATCAATTCCTGGAAATGCTTGCCAACCATATTGCGAATTATAGTTAACATATGTTCCGACATTTACATTCAATTTTGGTGTAATATCCGTTTTATATTCCGCATAAAATCCAACATTATCGCGTGTATGATTTTTGATACTTGTGGATGAAATTTGCTCATTTCGGTATTCTACTCCTACTCCAATTTGCCCTTTATTCAATTGATACGTAGAATTCACTTCTCCCGAAATAGAATTTGAATAATGCAGAGAACGCGCTTTATTCAAATCATTTTTATAATAACGATAATCATCAAAATTGTATCGATAACTCACTCGTGGCGCTAAGGTAATTCGATCCGATAATTGATGCTTTGATTGAATGTTAACTAATGTTGTTTCAACCAATTCTTTCGAATTTTTATCACCCGGAGATGCATAAAAGCCATTTGCTCCAAATCCATTTTTCACATAACCATACGAAGCAACTAAACTATTGGCATCATCAAACTGAAAATTCCCTTGATAATACAATTTATTGTTCTCGTAAGCCGTATTGTATCGGTATCCATTTCCCCAATCATGGCTCACATACAACTGATGTTGATGCGTTTCTTTTGCCAAATTCGCACCAAGTTGCACACCTCTACTTGCGTAGGTGTCACCTGTATCTTCGGTATCTTTCTTAAAACTTGTTCCAAAATAGGTATTCGCATAAACGCCCGTTTTCTTTGGTTGACGAGTGACAATATTAATAACACCTGTCAAACTATTATTTCCGTAAACACGAGCAGCCGGACCACGTACCACTTCAATTCTGTCAATCGCTTCTAGAGGAATGGGAAGATTTAACGCATTATGAGCCGTTTGATGATCCATAATTTTTACTCCATTCAACAAAATCAATGTTTGCTCAAAACTTCCGCCATCCATCGAAATATCAGCTTGCGTTCCAAACGGTCCTCGTTGACGCAAATCTATTCCAGATGCATACTGCAACACATCCTGTAAAGAACGTGCAGGTAATTTGTTTATTTCTGATTTACTTAACACATAAATGTTTCTATTTTCTTTAGAAAGTGGCGTATTCAGCCGGTTATCTAATATAGAAACTTCACCTATTGCAATGGTATCATTCGAATTTTGTGCAAAAATACTTTGTGCAGCTAAACACAATACCATGGTAATCTTCTTCATTTTTGACTAATTATTTATTTAATTGAGTTAAATCTGATGCGAAAGTAGTACCTTTCCGATCTATAAGAATATACCAGTTTACAGATAATGAATAGTCCGGCTGAAATACCATACAAAAGTTTTATAGAAATCGAACGCAATTCGGATACACCTATTTATCTTCAATTAGCGAATCAGCTGGCTAAAGCAATACAATTAGGCTATATTCCAAGTGGGACAAAATTACTTGGAACAAGACAATTAAGTGAAATTTTAACGCTTCATCGCAATACTATTGTCAATAGTTTTCAGGAACTTGAAGCTCAAGGTTGGATAGAAATCGTTCCAAATAAAGGAAGTTATGTATTAAGTCAATCTTCTCAAAAGTTTCAGAAAACCATTGTTCCAAAGCAATTTTCAATCAATTTGTATCCTGATAAAACAGGTTTTCAATTTGAACAATCGATACTTTTGGATAATCCGTACGAAAATTTTAATCAACGCTTATATTTAACCGATGGAACAATCGATCATCGGTTAGCAGAACTAAAACTTCCTGCTAAATTATATTCAGCTATTTTAAAAAGAAAAACGTCAATTTCAAAGGTAAATCAGTCCAAAAATGAGTACTTTTTAAAGAATTTAGCAAATTATCTCAATTTGACAAGAGGTTTACATATTTCGAAAGAGAATATTTTAGTGACGAGAAGTTCGGAAATTTCACTTTTTTTAATTGCAGAAATTCTACTGAAACAAAATGATGTTGTTGCGGTTGCAAATTTAAGTTATTATAAAAGTAACATGATTTTTCAGACACAATTCGCTAAAATCAAACAAATAAAAACGGATGAATTCGGAATTGATACCGACGATTTAAGAAAATTATGCGAGCAATTTCCAATACGAATTGTATATGTTACACCCCATCACCATTATCCGACAACGGTTACGCTAAGTTCACAAAGGAGAGTTGAATTACTACAACTTTCGCAGGAATTTGGATTTGCGATTGTGGAAGATGATTACGATTTTGATTTCCATTATAGCAATCATCCTATTTTACCTTTGGCAAGTTCGGATCAAAATGGAATGGTTGTTTACACGGGAAAATTTGGTCATTATCTTGCTCCAGGATACCGAATTGGATTTATTGTAGCGCCAAAAAATCTAATTCTCGAAACCAAGAAACATTTGTCCATTCTTGATCAGCAAGTTGATCCATTTATCGAGCAAGTTTTAGGTGAAATGATTAGCGAAGGTGAAATTAATCGAATTCTAAAAAAACATCGTAAAACTTATCGAGAACGCCGCGATTATTTTTGTCAGAAATTGAAAACTGAATTAAATGATTTCATCACTTTTACGAGTCCAAATGGAGGTTTAGCGGTTTGGATTAATTTTAATCAACCTATAAATTTGATGGAATTAAAACGAAATTGTGCAAAATATGAATTGTTTATTCCGCAAACAATTTTATATCAAACCCAACATCAAACTGAAATTCGCCTTGGATTTGCACATCTAAATTTTGAAGAAATAGATGAAGTGGTTTCAATTTTGAAACAAGAAATCACAAAAAAAGCTGAATAAATCTCAGCTTTTATATTTTATGTAGGATTGATTACAATTAACCTAAAATCAATGTAATAATTAATTCCGATAAAATAAATCAACGCTAAAAAAGCATAAATTATAGCTTGTTTTGATGGTATAATTTTGATTTTTTTTAGCAGAATTCCAACCAAAAAATTAAGTATAATCAATTGTAAAATAACCAATAATGATTAGTGAATTATAAAATACATAACACTAGAAAAATTTACAATACGAATTGAGCCGTAACTATTGTAGGATTCGTGAAGAAATAATGCTAAACAACTTACAAAAGAAACAATAAAACTAAATAGTACAGAAATTAAAAATGTTTTAAGTATTGGGTTTATTATTTTTTTTCTCTCAACTTGAATGTCCACGTAAATTGAAATTCTGAAACAACATCTCCTTCCTCGTCTACACCTCTACTTGTCACATTTAGTGATACACCTTTCTTGGTTTCAATCGCTTCTTTTATAGCCGCATCTATTTTTTCTCCATCTTCGCACGTAAATACAATTTTACCAATAGCTTTTTTCAAATACTTCGATTGCATTCCCAAAACCAACATCGAAATATCTTCTCCTGATTTCGAAATCTTAGCATTTGCCATCAAACCAGAAGAAAATTCTGCTGCCATTCCTTGCACTGCCCAAAACATACTTTTGAATGGATTTTGATTAAGGAATCCATATTTTACTCGTGTCGAAACTTTATTTTCTTCCCACGACTCCAAACGAACACCCGCAATCCACGCAATCGGAATTTGAGTTGTCAATATATTTTTAAAAAGTTCTTTGTTCATATTTATAGATACTTGTGATTTTATTAAAAATCCAATATAAAAATAAATCTTGAAATTGAGAACTATAATTAAAACAGATTTTAAGTATTCCTATAAATTCAGCATCTTTTTCAATTTACTAATTGAATTTCTACTTACTTTAAAATGTTTGGCAACAGTTGAATTGGATAACTTATGCTCTTTTTGATAATTCAACATATATATAATATCTGATTTTTCATAGGCTCTATGTTTTTGATTTTCATGATCAATATTGTACGAAGTATCAAAAATAATCTTGTTTACACGTATAATATCTATTGAAGAAAAACTTTCTTTTTCAAAAAAAAATTCACAAATTTTAATTTAGTTGGAAACTTCTCTACCACCAGATCAAAGTATATTTGTTTGTAGTTAGGTGCTATTTTTGGTATTTCTTGATCCATTTGTATAAGGTAGTTTTGGGTATTTTGTATTCTGGATATCCCCCTGAATTTTCCAGTGTAAGTTAAGCTACATTTTTTAAAAATTGTAAATTATTATTAAACTCAAAAATAGTTTTATAATTCAAAGCTTTATGTCTTCTATTTCTGTTATACCAAATTTCAATATACTGAAAAATTTGTTTTTTCATTTTCTCTCTTGTAATTAATTTATTTCCATAAATCATTTCAGTTTTTAACGATTTAAAGAAACTCTCAGCCACAGCATTGTCCCAGCAATTCCCTTTCCTTGACATGCTACGGATAACACCATAAGAATCAAGCGTATTTGCAAACTTCTTTGATGCATATTGTATTCCTCGATCAGAATGAAATAGCATTCCTTTTTTAATCGATCTATTCTTTATAGCCATACGCCATGCTGATAAAGTTGTATCTTCAGTACTCATCGTATTGCTCAAACTCCAACCAATGACCTTTCTATCATATAAATCGATAATTGTTGTTAAATATAAAAATCCTTCTTGAGTTTGAATATAAGTGTCGTACTTCATGACTTCGTA
>NZ_DJBB01000054.1:0-69298 GCF_002429865.1 Empedobacter sp. UBA5987 | reverse complement strand
CGGTTTTTAGGGAAGATTACAACAGAAGATGAAGTGATAAAACTATTGAAATCTGCTAAATTTTCTATTGAAGATACAAAAACATTTTCGGAAAGTGTGATTAGCAAAGCTGGCGAAAAAGTTGAAAGAGAGTATAGTGTAATTATTGCAAAAAAATAAAATGATTTTTATTGATAATAAACTTAATTTTTTTGAGAAAAGAATGAGTAAATAATTTCTAAAGTAAAAAGAATTAACAGAAATTTGTATCCTTATTTCAAGAATATGAAACAACCACAAAGAGTATTCGATTTACCTCGATTTCAAGAAAAAAATACACCTAACATTTGTATTTTTAATTACAAAGAAAAAGGAGAATGGAAGGGAATTTCGACAACAGATTTTATCAATCGAGTAAATAATATTTCGAAAGGTTTGATTGCAAATGGCGTTCAACCAAATGATAAAGTTGCGTTGATCAGTGAAAATCGTTTGGAATGGAATTTAGTAGATTTTGCAATTCAACAAATTGGAGCTGTCGTTGTGGCAATTTATCCCAATATTTCGGACAATGATTACGAATTTATTCTAAATGATGCCGAAATCAAACTTTGTTTTGTGAGTAATGATGCTTTATATCAACGATTATTAGGAATTAAAGATCGTATTCCAAATCTTGAACAAGTTTATACATTTAATACTTATCCGCATACACCAAATTGGATTGAGTTAATTTCGAAAGGAATTTCTATTGCTGATGAGGTTTTACAAACAAATATGGACAATGTAAAACCAACTGATTTAGCAACTCTTATTTATACTTCTGGAACAACTGGAAATCCGAAAGGTGTGATGCTTTCTCACGAAAATTTATTAGCTGATATCAATAGTTCCGAATATTCTTTTCCTGTAAAAGCGTATGATAAAGCGTTGTCTTTTTTACCTGCTTGTCATGCGTATGAACGCGTCTTTCAATATGTGTACATCAAAATGGGCTTACCAATTTATTTTGCGCAATCAATGGATACAATTGGGCAAGATATGAAAGAAGTTCAACCGCATATTTTTTCGGCTGTTCCACGTGTTTTAGAGAAAGTTTACGATAAAATTATGGCGACTGGCGAACAATTGACTGGAGTTAAAAGAGCTTTATTCTTTTGGGCAATTTCGTTAGGAGAACAGTATGATTTAGACGAATCAAAACTTTCGGCTTGGTATAAATTTCAATTAAACATTGCTCGAAAATTAATTTTTTCGAAATGGAAAGCGGCGCTTGGCGGTAATGTCAAAGGAATTGCATCGGGAAGTGCAACTTTACAAACTCGTTTATTAAAATTGTATTTAGCAGCCGGAATTCCAATTTACGAAGGTTATGGTTTAACAGAAGCTGGACCTTGTTTATCTGTAAATTGTATCAAACGTGGAATGAAAATCGGAACTGTAGGGATTCCTTTGATTGATATTGAAATTAAATTAGCCGAAGACGGAGAAATCTTAGCAAAAGGAAAAAATATCATGCAAGGATATTATAAAAATCCTGTAGCGACTGCTGAAGTTTTGAAAGATGGTTGGTTGTATACGGGCGATATTGGCGAATGGGTTGATGATAAATTCTTAAAAATTATCGATCGTAAAAAAGAAATGTTCAAGACTTCTGGAGGAAAATATGTTGTTCCGCAACAAATTGAGAAAATTCTTTCAGAATCTAATTATATCGAACAAATTATGGTGGTTGGAGAAGGACGAAAATTCCCAGCTGCTTTGGTTATTCCTTCATATGATAACTGCATTGATTGGGCAAAAACAAATGAATCTTCATTGATTAATTTACCTCTTGAAGAATTTTTAACGCATCCAAAAATTTATGAATTGATAGGAAATGAAATCAATAAATTAAATGTCAATTTTGGAAATTGGGAAAAAATTAAAAAATTTCATTTACTGCCCTATGAATTTACAATTGAAGCTGGAGAATTAACGCCAACTTTGAAGATGAAACGTAAAATCGTTTCAGAAAAATATAAAAAAGAAATTGACGGAATTTATCAATAAAAACATCAATTTTTTAGAAAAATAACGAAGCAAGATTTTTATTAATCTTGCTTTTTTCGTGAAATAAAACTGATTTATGAAAATTTTGCACCAAATTTGCACTCTTTTTTATAAAGTTTAGTATTTAGAAAATGAATAATCCTACACGAATTTTTGACTTAGCTTATCGTCAACAAGAACTTTACCCCAATCATAATATGTTTGCAAGTAAAATTGATGGCGAATGGAAGTTTACAAAACCAGCCGAATTTATTGCGCAAACAAGAGAAATTTCGAAAGGTTTATTAGCTCTGGGAGTTAAACCTGGCGATCGAGTAGGACTTGTGTGCGAAAGCCGCTATGAATGGCATGTGATTGATTTTGCAATTCAGCAAATTGGTGCGGTTGTGGTAGCGATTTATCCAAATATTACAGATTTTGAATATCAATTTATCTTCAATGATGCCGAAATACAATTGTGTATTGTAAGTACAAAAAATTTGTATGAACGTATCAATAATATGTTTGGGACAATTTATAGTTTAGAATATGTTTTTGCAATTAATGAGTTCCCAGATTCTAGAAATTGGTCAGAATTAAAAGAAATTGGAAAAGATATAACAGACGAATATGTAAATAATCTTAGTTCAATTGTTCGAAATTCAGATTTAGCAACTTTAATTTATACGTCTGGAACAACAGGAAAACCGAAAGGTGTAATGTTGTCTCATAATAATTTGGTTTCGAATTTTATTGCGGCAAAAGAAATTGTAGTGTTAGAAGAAGAAACAAGAGGTTTGACTTTTTTACCACCTTGTCATACATACGAAAGAACTGTAATTTATACCTATTTATATATTGGTGTAACGGTTTATTTCGCCGAAGGTTTTGAAAAAATTGGTGATAATATCAATGAAGTACAACCTCATATCATGACTGCTGTTCCTCGAGTGATGGAAAAAGTTTATGAGAAAATCCTAAAAACAGGTAGCGCTTTAACAGGAAAAAAACGAAAAGTTTTTGATTGGGCGATTAATATTGCTTCTCAATATGAACCTGATGCGAAGAAACGATCTTTGGTGTATAATGTGAAGTTAGCTTTAGCTCGAAAATTAGTTTTGAATAAATTTTATGAAGCGTTAGGAGGTAATTTCAAATATATTATTTCGGGAAGTGCTTCGTTGCAAGGTAAAATTGCGCGTGTTTTTATGGCGGCTGGATTACCATTTTTTGAAGGATATGGAATGACGGAAACTTCGCCTTTAATCACTGTAAATAATCCGCATAAATTAGGTGTTCGAATAGGGACTGTGGGTTCACCAATAAAAGATGTTAAGGTAAAATTAGCCGAAGATGGAGAAATTTTGGTTCAAGGTCCTAATGTGATGATGGGCTATTATAAAAATCAAAAAGCGACCGATGAGGTCATTATTGATGGATGGTTGCACACAGGTGATATTGGAGTTTGGGAGGAAGGAGAAGGTCATTTCTTGAAAATCATTGATCGTAAAAAGGAAATGTTCAAAATTTCTGGTGGAAAATATGTTGTTCCTCAACCAATTGAAACAAAACTTGTCGAATCAAATTTTATTGAGCAAGCAATGGTTGTTGGTGATGCGCAAAAATTTGCGTCAGCTTTTATTGTTCCGAATTATGCAAATCTGAAAGAATGGGCAAAAGAAAATGCACCTGAAATTAGTAATCTTTCTCGCGATGAATTCATAGCATCTACAGAAGTTCATAAAGTAATTAATCAAGAAGTTCGTAAAGCAAATCAGTTTTTTGGAAATTGGGAACAGATTAAGAAACCAGCAATTTTAGCGCATGAATTTACGATTGAAGGTGAAGAATTAACTCCAACTTTGAAAATGAAACGTAAAATCATTTCAGAAAAATATAAAAAAGAAATTGACGAAATTTATCAATAAAAAAAAACCTCAATTCATGATGAATTGAGGTTTTTTTTATGGATTCATTCTTCCATTGGAATATCCTCGAATCACAGTATAATTTACTTTACTTATACTATCACTAAAAGAAGCGTTATCGGTATATAGAATAAAATCTACTTTCTCTTTGATATTTCCATGAGTTTCAAATTCATTATAAAGTGAATTAACTTGAAGTTTTCCTTTATTCTCCTTTAAGAATAATTCAAAAAATGAATCATTTCCACCTTTTGGAATAAAATAATTAGTTGGTAAATATTTACAATCACAATTATCAGTGCTCAAATAATAGTGTCCAGAACATTGTAATTCATATAGTTTAATATCTCCAATTATATAAGACTTTTTAAAATCAGAACTGCAAGAGTAAAATAATAAGAGAAGTAAAATTAGATATTTCATAATTGTAATAGTTATGACGAATATAATTCTTTTTAAGTTGAAGATAAAATTTTTGAAAAACTCATCATTTTACGCTATTTTCGACGAATTCTTTTCAAAATTACAAAACTATAAGTACGCTATGGAAGCAACCAGAATTTTTGATTTACCAAAACGTCAGCTGGAAAAGTTTCCTGATTTATCCATGTTTGTATCCAAACAAAATGGAGAATGGAAACCAATGAAAACCACAACTTTTTTAGAACATGTTGATGCAATCTCAAAAGGATTAATCGCTTGTGGAGTTCAACCAGGTGAAAAAGTGGGATTAATCTCAGAAAATCGTGTCGAATGGAATATGATAGATTATGCGATACAACAAATCGGAGCTGTTGTGGTAGCGATTTATCCGAATATTTCTGACAGCGATTACGAATATATTTTTAGCGATTCGGCTATAAAATTGTGTTTTACAAGTAATCTCGATTTGTACACGCGAATCAATCAACTCAAAACAAAATTGCCTTCATTAGAGCAACTGTATTCGATTGATGAATTTGAAAATACAGAAAGTTGGAATGTTTTAATCGAAAAAGGAAAAACAATTCAACAAGAAGAAATAGACAAACGTGCCGCAAATGTAAAGCACGAAGATTTAGCTTTTTTAATCTATACATCAGGAACAACGGGAAATCCGAAAGGCGTGATGTTGTCGCATAAAAATATTATTGCAGATGTTATGGCTTGCGAATATTCAACACCACTTGATCCTTATGATCGTGCTTTGACCTTTCTTCCTGCTTGTCATGCGTATGAACGAACGATTCAGTATTTGTATGTTTACATGGGAATTTCTATATATTTTGCACAATCGATGGAGAAGATTGGCGATAATTTAAAAGAAATCAAACCGCATATGATTACGGCTGTTCCTCGTGTGATTGAAAAAGTTTATGAAAAAATCATGCAAACGGGAGCTCAATTATCAGGTTTTAAGAAATCTATTTTTGATTGGGCTGTAAAAGTTGGCGATGAGTTTGTGTTAGAAGATGATCAGCGTTCTGCAAGTTATAATTTGAAATTAACAATTGCTCGAAAATTAGTTTTACACAAATGGTACGAAGGACTTGGAGGCGAATTAAAAGCCATTGTAACGGGAAGTGCAGCGATTCAACAACGAATTGTTCGCGTTTTTTTAGCCGCTGAAATTCCAATTTATGAAGGTTATGGATTGACAGAAGCTTCGCCAGTAATTGCGGTGAATTGTTTTCGTCGAGGGAAAAAGATAGGCACTGTAGGACCTCCGTTGAAAGGTGTTGAAGTAAAATTGTCCGATGATGGCGAAATTTTAGTAAAAGGTGATATTGTGATGATGGGTTATCATAATTTACCAGAAAAAACTGCCGAAGAAATCAGAGATGGTTGGTTATATACGGGGGATATTGGAGAATGGGTTGACAATAAATTCTTAAAAATTGTTGACCGTAAAAAAGAGATGTACAAAACTTCTGGAGGGAAATATATTGTTCCGCAACAAATAGAAATGAAAATGGTAGAATCGCCATTCATCGAGCAATTGATGGTTGTTGGAGAAGGAGAGAAGTTTCCTGGTGCTTTTGTAGTTCCGAGTTATACAAATCTCAAAAAATGGGCGCAGTCAAATACTCCAGAAATTGTAAATCTTTCTCATGATGAATTCCAGAAAAGTGATGTTGTCAAAAAGAAATTAGAAGATGAAATCAATCAACTGAATAATCATTTTGGACATTGGGAGCAAATCAAAAAGATTGCAATTATTCCAAATGAAATGACCGTAGAAGGTGGAGAATTAACGCCAACGTTAAAATTTAAACGTAAAATTATTTTAGAAAAATACAAGAAACAATACCAAGAAATTTTTGGATAATTAATAAGAGTCTCAGTTTTTTGAGACTCTTTTTTATAACCTTTAATTAAGATTAAAATCTATATTTTTGTAAAAACAAAATCAGTTGAATTCAGTTAAAGTTTATGCAAAACAAACAAGCAATTGGGGATTATTATTCGGTAGTCTTTTATTTTTTGCTTGTTCAATTTATTTATTTCTAAACGCCAATCAAGTTAATTCTCCGCAAACTGCAAAAATTTTAAGCGGAGTTTTATTTGTTCCAAGTTTACTATTCATCATCGTTTCAATCAAAAAATTGATGAAAAAACAATTGATTTTATTGATTGATAAAAAAGGAATCGTTTACAAACCTACGGATCATTTGAATTATATTGAATGGGGAAAAATTTTGGAAATTGAAGAACTGAAATTGCCTCGCCAACGTGTCATTAATATAAAAATTATTGATGCAGACGATTTTATCCATAACGAAACGCAGAAATTCTTACAAACACGTATGAGATTTTGGAATAAAATCTATGGCGCTGTTGTTTCGTTTGATGGAAATACATTAGATAAAAATCACTTCGAAATCATGAATCTTTTTGATGAATTTATGGAAGATTATAAGATTTCTACAGCTTCAAAAAATGATTAATTCGAAAGAATAGACTATTTTTGCAGCATGCAAATCGATTTACTTTATAAAAATTTGGGCATCAAAGATATGAATGCAATGCAACGTTCAGCATTCAAAATGTCCGAAAATCAACGAGATTTAATTTTATTATCACCAACAGGATCTGGTAAAACATTGGCGTTTTTATTTCCGACTTTAAGAGATTTAAATCCAGATGTAAAAGGTGTTCAAACCTTAATTTTAGTTCCTGCGCGTGAGTTAGCTTTACAAATCGAAACAGTTTTCAAATCGATGAAGTCTGATTATAAAGTAACGTGTTGTTATGGAGGTCACAATACAAAAGTTGAGCAAAATACTTTGTTAGAAGCTCCAGCTGTATTAATTGGGACTCCAGGACGTATTGCGTATCATTTGCGTAATGAAAACTTTGATCCTTCGACTGTTCAAACTTTAATTTTAGACGAGTTTGATAAAGCGTTAGAATTAGGTTTTCAAGAAGATATGAGCTTTATTGTAGAGCAACTTTCTGGTTTGAAACAACGTATTTTGACTTCTGCTACAGAAATGGAAAATATTCCAGAATTTGTTGGATTGAATGACGAAAAAATTGTGAGCTATCTAAAACAAATCGAGGTAAAGCCTGATTTACATATGAAAGTGGTTAACACCATTTCAGAAGAAAAATTGGATACTTTATTTAATTTGATTTGCAAAATTGGAAGCAAACGCATGTTGATTTTCTGTAATCACCGTGATGCTGTCGACCGTATTAGTAATTTGTTGCATGAAAAAGGAATTGCGCGTGAAAGTTTTCATGGTGGAATGGAACAAGACGAACGCGAACGTGCGTTACTGAAATTCAGAAATGATTCGGTTCGAGTTTTAATTACAACAGATTTGGCTGCGCGTGGTTTGGATATTCCAGAAGTAGATTCGATTATTCATTATCAATTACCTGCAAAAGAAGCCGCTTTTATTCACAGAAATGGACGTACAGCACGTATGAATGCGAAAGGTTTTGTGTATTTAATTATTAGCAATGAAGAACATTTTCCGTTTGTAAATGAAAATTTACCTGTCGAAAATTTAGGTGGAACATATAAGATTCCAGAACGTACACCTTACCAAACGATTTATATTTCTGCAGGAAAAAAAGACAAAGTCAATAAAGTTGATATTGTTGGATTTTTGTTCAAAAAAGGAGGTTTGGAGAAAAACGATGTTGGAATTATTGAGGTAAAGGACACGACTTCGTATGTTGCGATTAATCGTAAAAAAGTTCCAGATTTATTGAAAAAATTGAACGGTCAAAAAGTAAAAAATAAGAAAGTAAAAATGCAAATTGCATACTAAAAAATAGAATTTTATGTTAGCACACCACGTACTATTTTGGTTAAAAGACGACGCTACAGAAGCTGAAGTGAATATATTTCACCAAGCTTTGAAAGATTTAGAACCAATTGCTCCATCAGCATTTTTTCATGTTGGAACGCCTGCAAATATAGAAAGAGATGTTATAGACGCTTCGTATTCGTTTTCTTTGTTTGCCGCTTTCGAAACGATGGAACAATTTGAAACATATCAAAAACATCCTCAACATATCGAGTTTTTGAATGGTCCAAATAAACTAGCAAAACGAGTATTAATCTATGATGCAGATTAATAATTAGAAAAAATATAAACTTAAATCCGTCAATTTGACGGATTTTTTTATTTTCTAAAAATTTGTAAATCAAGTTGATTTATAATTAATTGTACATATATTTGTACAAAATATTGTACATATGTTGATAACAAGTATTTCTGAATTTAGAAAAGATATGAAAGAATATTTTGATCGTGTGACGAATAATTTTGAAACATTGATTATCAATCGTGGAAAAAATTCTGGTGTTGTTATTATGTCTTTAGAAGAGTATAACTCACTAATGGCTACAAATTATGAGCTTTCTTCTCGCAAAAATGAAGAGCGTTTGGATGCTGCAATTGAGAAATTAAAAACTCAGAAAACGTTTACAAAAGAGTTAATCGAAGAATAAATGAAAATCGTTTTTGTTGATGAATCTTGGGAAGATTATTTGTATTGGCAAAAAACAGATAAATCTAAATTGAAAAAGATCAATGAATTGATTAAAGATATTGCTCGAAATCCTTTTGATGGTCTGGGGAAACCAGAAGCTTTGAAACACAAATATGTAGGTTTTTGGTCAAGAAGAATAGATCATGAACATCGGTTAATATATCGTGTTGTAGAAGATGAAATTCAAATCGCGAAATGTCGTTTTCATTATGATTAATATACTTCTTTATCAATCAACAATATAATCTATTATACAATAATCACGAATTTCTATCAAAATAAGCGAATAATCGTTGCAAATACACGTAAATTTGCAAATGATTTCTGAAAAGGAAATCAATAGAATTTAAGCAATGATTATAGAGACAGAAGAAGAGTTAATCGGAATGAAAAAAGTCAGCGAAGCTGTAGCTGTTACTCTTAAAGAGATGAAAGATTATGTAAAACCTGGAATGTCAACAAAAGAATTGGACGATTTTGGTGCGAAGATTATGCACAAATTTGGTTGTAAATCAGCTCCTTTCGAGACATATCAATTTCCTGGTTATACTTGCTTAAGCGTGAATGAAGAAATTTGTCACGGAATTCCAAGAGCTGATAAAATTTTGAAAGATGGAGATGTTATTAATATTGATGTTTCTGGAGAATTAGGTGGTTTTTGGGCTGATAATGGAGGTTCTATTGTTGTTGGAGAAGATGTAAATGGTTATCAAAAAATTGTTGATGCATCGATTTCTGCACTTCAAAAAGCAATTGCGGCTGTAAAATCTGGCGTTAAAATCGCTGATATTGGTGGAATTATTGAGAAAGAAGCAAAAAAACATCATTATCATGTGATTGAGAATTTAACTGGTCATGGAGTAGGGCGTTCGTTGCACGAAGAACCGTTAGATTTGATGAATTTCAGAGATCCAGATGATAAACGTCGATTCCGTAAAAACTCTGTGATTGCGTTAGAAACTTTTATTTCTGAAAATTCTTACGAAGCAATTGAACAAGCGGATGGTTGGACGATGATAGGAAATGCTCCTGGCGTTTTTGCGCAACACGAACATACTGTTTTGGTAACTTCTGAAGGTCCTATGATTTTGACGCACATGAATGGTAATTGGTAAAATTATATGAAGAGAAACGAATATATTAAAGTAGACCGCGAAGTGGTCAAAAAAATGAGCGAAGATATTCAGGCTTATTTAACAGAAAATAAGTTGGAACGTGTAAAAACGAAGGACATGATGCCTTTCTTAATAGAAAAAGGATATTTTCCTCACGATCGTAAAAAAGGATATCCTTTACGTCAGATTCTAACTGATTTGAAAAAATCGGAAGAATTACATTTATTACCACAAGCATTTCCAGAATATTTGGAAGTCGAGAATAAAAAAACATCTACCTACTGGTATTTTAGTCCAGTAAAATAATATTAAACACTTCTATTGAAGTGTTTTTTTATTGTTAACGAATTCAAAATCTTTACTTTTTGGAATATTAATTGATACAATCTGATTGTTTTTTAGTTGAAAAAATCAAGTTTTTTAATTTCTTATCTTATGTCAATGAAATCTCATTGAGGTCTGAGCTAAATTTGTCCTATCAAAATAATTAATTAAAAACAATCAAATAATCATTCGTTATGAAAAAATTATTATTCACGTTAATGTTATCAGCAGCTTCAATGTCTGCATTCGCTCAAAATTATACAAATGATAAAGCACACTCAAAATTAGGTTTTTCTGTTTCGCACATGACAATTTCTGATGTTGAAGGACAATTCCAAAATTTTGATGTTCATTTAAACTTTACAAAAGAAGATTTAAGCGATGCAAAATTTCATGTAGTTGCAGATATCAACTCTATCAATACAGGAGTTGAAGCACGTGATAATCATTTGAAATCAGCAGATTTTTTCAATGCAGCAAAAAATTCAAAATTAGAATTCTCTTCAAAAGGAATCACACGTGTTAAAGGAAATCAATTTAAAATGATTGGTGATTTAACATTAAACGGAGTAACTAAACCAGTTGCGTTAAAATTAGTTTACAACGGAAGTATCAATAATAACGGAGTTAAAACGTACGGATTTACAGTAAAAGGAAATGTAAAAAGAAGTGATTTTAACATCGGTGGTAATTTCCCAGAAGCTGTTGTAGGTGATGTTGTTACCTTAACATCTAACTTAGAATTTGCAGCTCCAAAAGCAAAATAATAATAAATAAAATATGTCATAAAATCGTGGATTTCAATACGTTAAAATCAATTACTTCAAGTTTTTCTACAACTGATAAAATGCCAGTTTTATTTTTAGGACATGGCTCTCCGATGAATGCAATCGAAGAAAATATTTTTGTAGAAGGTTGGAAGAATATTGGAAAAACAATCCCAAAACCAAATGCGATTATTTGTATTTCGGCACATTGGGAAACGAAAGGGACTAAAGTTACGGCTTTAGAACAACCGAAAACGATTCACGATTTTTATGGTTTTCCGCAAGCTTTATTCGATGTTGAATATCCAGCACCAGGAAGTCCAGAATTGGCTACAGAGGTCAAAAATTTAATTAAAACAACAGATGTCGATTTAGACAAAATGTGGGGATTTGACCACGGCTCTTGGAGTGTGATTAAATTTTTGTATCCAGAAGCAGATGTTCCGATGATAGAACTGAGTTTGGATGTTTATAAAACGCCAAAAGAGCATTACGAATTAGCGAAGGAATTAGACGCTTTGCGTAGTAAAGGGATATTAATAGTAGGAAGTGGGAATGTTGTACACAATTTGAGAGCATTAAATTGGAGCGAGCCAAATGCTGGTTATGATTGGGCTTATGAAGTGAATGATACATTCAAGAATATTGTTCAAACAGGTAATCACGACGAATTGTTCAATTTTGTACAAAAAGGTAGCGCATTTAATCTCGCCGTACCATCTATGGAACATTATTTGCCAGCTATTTACGCATTAGCATTACAAGGAAAAGAAGAGGAGCTAACACTTTTTAATGATAAACTAATTTATGGATCATTAGGAATGTTATCATTCAAAATAGGATAAATAAAATCAATTTAAATAACAAATAAAAACAAAACATTATGGCAACAAAATGGAATTTAGACCCTTCTCATTCAGAAGTCCAATTTAAAGTAAAACACATGGTAATTTCTACAGTAACAGGAAATTTTGATCATTTCAATGCTGATGTAGAAGCTAATTCAGATGATTTTTCTGATGCAAAATTTGAATTTGATGCAAAAGTAGATTCAATCAATACAAAAAATGCAGATCGTGATGGACATTTAAAATCAGCTGATTTCTTTGCTGCTGAGCAATTTCCAGAAATGAAATTTGAAAGTACTTCAGGTATTCAAAACGGAAAAATTAATGGAACTTTAGAAATTCGTGGTGAAAAACAGCCAATTACATTAAATGCAGATTTTGGTGGAGTTATCACTGATCCATGGGGATTACAAAGAGCTGGATTCGAATTTTCAGGAGAAATCAACCGTAAAGATTACGGATTAGGATGGAGCCAAGTAACAGAAGCTGGAGGATTAGTGGTTTCTGATAAAGTAAAATTATTGGTGAATTTAGAGTTTACTCAAGCCCAATAATCATAATTTTTAATAGCAAAAAAACCACTTCAAACGAAGTGGTTTTTTTTGTGTTATTTATTTTTGTTCTCCCAAAAAGTAGCATTTTTAATTCCGATTTCTGTAGGATTAAAATCAGGATTTTTAATTCCTTTTTTACGTTTGTCTTTATAATCTTTCCAGACTTTAAGCCCAACTCCGCTTAATAATAAAATAGCAATAACATTTACCCAAGCCATTAAACCAACACCAATATCTCCAATTGCCCAAGCAGTTTCAGCAGTTTTGATTGTTCCGTAATACGTAGCACCTAAAAAACAAATACGTAAAATCCATACATATACTTTTCTATTTCCTTTCTTGAAAATGTATGTAATATTCGTTTCAGCATAATAGTAATAAGCCATAATCGTTGTAAAAGCAAAGAAAAACAAAGCAATTGCAACAAAACTATTTCCGAATGAAGGAAAATGACTTGAAACAGCTGCTTGCGTAAAACCTGTATAATCTACTCCAGGAAGATTTTGAGTAATGAAACTTCCCGCTTTTTCTGGGTGATTCACATTGTATTTTCCTGTAAATAAAATCATAAAAGCAGTTGCAGTACATACAAATAATGTATCGATGTAAACAGAAAAAGCTTGTACCAAACCTTGTTGTGCAGGATGGTTTACTTCCGCAGCCGCAGCCGCATGAGGAGCAGTTCCTTGACCAGCTTCGTTAGAATAAATTCCACGTTTTATTCCCCAAGCAATTGCAGATCCAAAAACACCACTATAAAGTGATTCTTGATTGAAAGCTGATGAAAAAATTAATCGTAAAACTGATGGAACTTGATGGATATTCATTCCAATAATAATGATTGCCATTAAGATGTAAGCGCCTGCCATAAAAGGAACGATAAATTCAGAAGCTTGTCCCAAACGTTTTACACCTCCAAAAATAATCAAGGCTAATAATCCAATAATGACGAATCCTACAATGTTGATTGGAATTCCTACAAAATTATAAATAGGAATATCAAACGCGTTATTCAAAGCAGATGAAATACTATTCGACTGAACGCCTGGTAATAATAATCCACAACTCATAATTGTAATGATTGCAAACAAAACCGCGTACCATTTGATTCCTAAACCTTTTTCGATGTAGTATGAAGGACCTCCACGATATTCTCCATCGATTTCTTGCTTGTAGACCTGTCCTAATGCAGATTCTATGAATGCAGATGCACTTCCTAAAAATGCGATAAACCACATCCAAAAAATTGCTCCAGGGCCTCCCATTGCGATTGCAGTTGCAACACCAACAATGTTTCCAGTTCCGACACGACCAGAAATTGCTAAAGAAAAAGCTTGGAAAGGTGTGATTCCTTTGTCCGATTTTTCGCCACTAAATAGCAAGCGAACCATGTCTTTTATGTAGACTATTTGTAAAAATCCGGTGCGAATAGAGAAGTAAATTCCTGTTAAAGCGCAAAGTCCAATTAATGCATATGACCAAACATATCCACTTATGATATTGACGATATCATCCATTTGAGTATAAAATTTTTGTTCTTGTGTTTATTTGTGGTGCTAAAATGCTAAAAAAATCTTAATATATGATATTTATTATTTCTTTTTTTCAACAAAAGATTTAAACAATTTATACTGATGAAGTTGAATGAATGATTATTTTATAATTAAAGTTATAGTTTAAATTATATAATTTAAATAGTTGTTTATAACTGAAAAAGGTTACAAATTATTGTAACCTTTTTTCAGTTTTATATTATGATCGAATAATTTTTAGTTTAGCAAAATTTAAGAGTAATTTTTTCTCTCCAGCATTATCAAAATGAATAATTGCTTTCATATCTGATGGTTCTCCTTGCAAATCTTTCACAATTCCACGTCCAAAACGATCGTGAACGACAACTTGACCAACTTGCAGACCTTGAGCATTCGCTGTTGATGAAGCATTACTTTTTGTTTGATTTACTGGTTTGAAATTTGACCTTGGTTGAGCTGGTTCTACACGAGCTCTTGGATTAGGCCGTGCAACTGATTTCTCTCGTTGTTGATACTGTTGCGGCGTTGGTTCATCTCCAAATAAATCAGCCGATAATCCACTATTATTAGAAGCTCTTGCAGAAATATTAAGATTTTTCCAATCCAAGAAACTATCATCAATTTCTTCTAAGAAACGAGATGGTTCGCAATCGATAATTTTTCCCCAACGAAAACGTGAAACAGAGTAGGTCATATAAGCCACTTTCTCGGCACGTGTCAAGGCAACATAAAATAAACGACGCTCTTCTTCTAACTCAGCGCGCGTGTTAACGCTCATCATAGAAGGGAAAAGGTTTTCTTCTAAACCTGCAATAAATACAACAGGGAATTCCAAACCTTTTGCCAAGTGAACAGTCATCAAATTGACTTTGTTATCGTCATCTTCCTCGTTATCCGCATCAGTTGCTAAAGCAATATTTTCTAAGAAACCACCTAAAGAAGCATCCCCTTCGTCTAATTGTTGTTGTTCTTCGACATAACCTTGAATCGAATTCAACAACTCTTGAACGTTTTCTAAACGAGAAACACCTTCTGGTGTAGAATCTTCTTTCAACGCATTCAACAATTGTGTAGTTTTAGCCATTTCCATCGTTACTTCGTACACATCATGTGATTTTAACATAACTTGGAAACGCTTAATCATCAACACAAAATCATTCAGTTTGTTTGCTGTTCCTGCATTTATACCAATTGTTGGCGCATACATCGCAATATTTTCAATTAAAGAAAATAAACTAATTTGATGTTGATCTGCTGCGACCAAAAGTTTAGAAATTGTTGTTTGACCAATTCCACGTGCTGGATAATTGATTGTTCGCAATAAAGCTTCTTCATCATTTTGATTAATCAATAACCTCATATAGCTAACCATATCCTTAATCTCTTTGCGCTGATAGAAAGAAGTTCCGCCATAAACACGGTACTGAATTCCTCTTTTTCTCAAGGCTTCTTCTAAAGCACGAGATTGCGCATTGGTACGATAAAGAATAGCAAAATCTTTTGGTTGAAGATGTTTATTGATCTGTCTTTCCCAAATCTGAGTTGCAATATAACGTGCTTCATCAGCATCAGAAAGTCCACGATAAACGGCTATTTTCTCACCAGTTTCATTTGCTGTCCAAACATTTTTTTCTAATTGATCTTGATTTTGTTTGATAATCTGATTCGCAGCTTCCACAATCATTTGTGTCGAACGATAATTTTGTTCTAATGGATATAATTTCGCATCAGGATAATCAGATTTGAATGATAAAATATTTCGAATATTTGCACCACGGAAAGCATAGATAGATTGCGCATCATCACCAACCACACAAAGGTTTTCGTAACGAGAAGCCAATGCTTTTACAATCAAATATTGCGAATGATTGGTATCTTGGTACTCATCAACCATAATGTATTTGAAACGTTCTTGATATTTTGCTAAAACCTCAGGAAAACGCGTCAAAATTTCATTGGTACGTAACAATAAATCATCAAAATCCATTGCGCCAGATTTGAAACAACGATCTACATAAGCTCTGTAAATATCGCCCATTCGAGGTCGCATTGCTTCATTATCGGCTTCAATCAAAGCTTGATTGTTATGATAAGCTCTAACTGTAATCAAGTTATTTTTGTATTGAGAAATTCTTCCCAAAACTTGTTTTGCTTTGTAAATATCTTTATCCAAATGCATTTCGTTAATAATCTTTGTCATTACCGAAACTGCATCTTGTTGATCGTAAATTGTAAAATCTGATGGATAACCTAAAAGCGGAGCTTCAACACGTAGAATGCGCGCAAAAACAGAGTGGAAGGTACCCATCCAAAGAGCTTTTGCATTCGCTTCACCAACTACATGTCCGATACGTTCTTTCATTTCTCGGGCAGCTTTATTGGTAAATGTTAAAGACAATATATTGAAAGCATCAACTCCTTTATTTAGTAAATGAGCAATGCGATAAGTTAACACTCTCGTCTTTCCAGAACCCGCACCTGCAATCACCATTACTGGACCTTCGGTAGCTTCTACAGCCAAACGCTGTGGTTCGTTCAGTTTTTCTAAATAATTTTCTTCCATCGTGTGCAAAGTTAACCTTTGTGGTGTAAAGGATAAAATAATTTTGAAAGATTATATATTTTCTTATATAGATGTATTGTTAATTATATGCTGCTATAAAGATTTATTATCAAGAGATAGAAAAAAACGTACGAATTGAAAGCTGTTTCGTTACATTGATAAGGAAATATTCTGTATATTTACACAAATTTTTTATATGACAGACGAATCAGTAAAATCAAGTAATTACGAAATAGTAAAGCAAGTGTTTACGAATTTCTTGGAAGACAATGGACATCGTAAGACACCTGAACGTTATGCTATTTTAGAGGAAATTTATTTTACAGATGATCATTTTGATATTGATATGTTGTATATCAAAATGAAAAATAAGAAATACCGCGTTAGTCGTGCTACTTTATACAATACTATCGAGCTTTTGATGGAAGCAAAATTGGTGCGTAAACATCAGTTTGGAGATCAACAAGCGCATTACGAAAAATCATATTTCGACAAAAATCATGACCATATTATTTTGTCTGATACAGGAGAAGTATTGGAGTTTTGTGATCCAAGAATTCAATCTATTAAACAAACGATAGAAGATATTTTTGATATCAAAATTGATAATCATTCATTGTATTTTTACGGAACTCGTAAGAATAAATAACCTTGATTTTATAAAATCAAAAGACCTTTTACGATTTCGTAAAAGGTCTTTTTTGTTATTTTTAATTAGAAAATTGATCTAACAAATCAAAAGAAGGAACAAAAAATAAAGTTCCAGTTTTAGCTTTACTAAAATCTAATATTCGATCATAGTTTCCGATAGGTTCACCAACAAACATGCGTTCTAACATTTCTTCTACAATGCTAAACTTTCTAGCATAAGCAATAAAATAGGTTCCCATTTCATTTGTCGACATATTTCCAAAAGGCATATTATCGCGAACAATTTTTTTGTCATCTCCAACATTTGCTAATGCAGAATGTGAATTCGAGGGTTTTTCATCATCATTCATTTCAATATCATCAACTTTAGATCTTCCAATTACTTTTTCTTGTTCAGAAATTGGTAAATCTTTCCAAGCTTGCATATCATGAATGTATTTTTGCACAAATAAATAACTTCCATTTGTATAAGCAGAATCTTCATTGCCAATCAAACCAAAATTTATTCTTTCGTTACCTTGTGGATTTTCAGTTCCATCAACAAAACCTAAAATACTACGACCATCCCAATATCTAAAACCATGAATTTCTTCTTGACAAGTCGCAACATCATTTAATAAATCAGTTAGATTAGAAACAATATCAATGCAATAACTTTGTTGCGTAGAACGGATATGAAAATGAATATCAGCTTTTGTAGAAACAGCTTCATGCTTTTCTCCTTTAATAGCAACAAAAGGTTTTAATTCTTTCGGTAAAGGTTTAGGTAAATCTAATTTTATCCAAGCTTCGTAGCTAATTCCTAAAATAACGCTCGATTGCGTTTTCGGAAAACGTGTATTTGCTGAATGATTAAGATTGATAACCAAAGCGCAAAGCTTTTTGAAAGCGTCTTTGTAAGTCGTATTCTCCTTGAAATTCCAAACCATAAAAATAGTATTGGTATTTGGACTATCTAATACATTTTGATATTGAGGCATTTAATAGATTTATAAAATTGAATATGAAGTTAAGAATTTTAAAATTGAATTTTATGAATAATCGTTATTTTTTTAATCAAATTAAGACTTAAAAATCTATCATATTGATTAAAACATTATGAAAATTTTAAGTATTCAAGCACGTTTTAACGTAATAATTAATTTTTAGGACTAAAAAAATAATACTAATTTTGGCTAACACTTTTTTGAAGTGAAATAGAGATTAAATAAAAACATTAAGTAATTGTTAATTAATTATATAAATAAAAATAAAACAGGTTTGAAAGTTGCTTTTTTACTTTCATGTTTTATGACGATAAGTGCTTTTGCGCAACAGAAACCTAAAAAAGAAAAAGTTGTGTTGAAGAATGCTGATTTAGTTGAGCGTTATCCAGATCGTTTTGAAGGGAATCAGATTTTAACAGGTAATGTTGTTATTGAATATAAAGGTGATGTAATTACAGCTGATAGTGCGGTTTTATATCGTGATAAAAACTTGGCTGTTGTTTGGTCGAATGCACGTTTGGTGAGTAAAGACAAAACAATTACGGCGCATAAAATGGAGTATGACGGAAACACAACAATTGCAAAAGCTTTCAAAGATGTGGTGTTGACTGATCCAAGTTCTCGTATTACGGCAGATTATATGGATTATAATCGTACAACTGAGATTGCGACTGGTATTGGGAAAGTAGAAGTGAAGACGCCTACGCAACAAATAAGTTCTGAGAAAATGATTTACGAGCGATTGACTGGAAATATTATTGTAAATGATACTTACAAAACAATCGGTTCTGATGGTACTTTAGTTGAAGGACGAAATGTTGTGTATAATGTAAAGTCTAAATCGGCAAATTTTGGTTCAGAAGTTTTTATTACGAATAAAGATTATACGATTTATTCAAGAAAAATGACGACCAATGATATTACGGGAATTACAACTTTCCGCGATTATTCTAAAATTACGCGTCGAAATGATCCATCGCAATATATTATTACTTCTGATGGAGATTTTAATAAAAAAACAGGTGAAGCTTGGTTAAGAGGAAATTCAAAAGTTTATTATCAAAACAAAACGTTGACGGCTAAAAAACTTTATTTCAACGATAAAACAGGTTTTGGTAAAGGTGAAGGTGATGTTTTTTTAGATGATCCTTTAGAAAAAAGATTTTTGAAGGGAGATTACGGAGAAGCTTTTAAATACTTAGATTCGGCTTTTGTAACGAAGAATGCGTATGCTGTGAAAGCGTTTGATAAAGATTCGCTTTACATTAGTGCGGATACTTTGTTGGCGGTAAAACGTCACGATGTTGATTCGACTTCATTGGTGAAAGCATTTCATAAAGCGCGTTTTTACAAATCGAATGCGAACGGAAAAGCAGATTCTTTGGTGTACAATCAAACTAAAGGATTGATGCAATTTTATAAAGATCCAATTTTGTTTTCTGGCGATAATCAAGTGACAGGAGATTATATCGAAGCGTATACAAATGCGAAAACAGAAAAATTAGATTCGATGAAAGTGTTCAATAATGCTTTTGTGATTGCTAAAGTGGATTCGCTTGTGGAAAATGAATATCATCAAATCAAAGGAAAATATTTGACTGTTCTTTTTCAAGATGATAAAATTGATTTTATTAATGTAGAAGAAAACGCTGTTGCGTTGACGTACATGGATGATACGGATCAAAAAACGAAAGTGAAAGAACGTTACGGAGTTAATATTTCGTATTGTGGAATTATAGAAGTTGATGTTGTAGGAAAAGATGTTGAATTGGTTGCATGTCGTATAAAATCGGACGGAAAAATGTATCCATTGTCAAAATTTCCAGAAGAAATGCGTTATTTACCCGATTTTAAATGGCGAATTTCTGAACGATTAAACACTTGGCGAGATATTTTTATCGATTCGAAATAATCTTTTCATAAATTAATCGTTTAATTTCTAAAACTATAAATGAAAACTACATCTATCATATTATCTATTCTATTATTATCAAGTTGTTATACATACAAAGCTTTTGATCCTGAGGAGTATGCATTGGAAATATCTAAAGGTAATAATCAAAATCAAACGACTAACTCTAATGAAAGAAGTCGTTCCAGAGCTGATATTGCTGAATTGAGAAGAGAACGCAAAAGTCCGAATGAAAATGCAATTAGTTCATCTCTTTCAGAAAGTCAAGAAGAATTAGCTGCACTAAAAGCTAAAAAACAAGAGAATAAAGAAGAGAAAGTAGCGATAGATCCTTCTACAATTAAAATTTCGGATGTTATCAAACCCGATCAATTTTATAAAGTAGATGCGCAAGGAAAAGAATATACAATAGAGGCGAAGCAATGGAAAGCTGATACTTTATATGCTGTTGTAAAAGGAACAGAAAAAGAATTAAAGTTTCATAAAAACGATATTTCATCGTTCAAAATAAGAAAATTTTCGAAAGGTAAATCAGATGCTCTTACTGTTGCAGCATATGCAATGGGCGGTGCAGCTGTACTTTTTTTATTAAAATAAAATGGGAAGATTAAAGGAAGGATTTTTCAAATATCAGGCGCAAACAACAAATTTTGCATCTGGTTTTGAAGTCGATTACGCAAAGGGCTCTTATATCTATGGAAAGGATGGAAGAGCCTATCTTGATTTTGTGGCTGGCGTTTCGGTGAATACACTTGGACATAGCCATCCGCGTATCAATCAAGCGATTATAGATCAGGTAAACAAATATATGCATGTTGCTGTTTATGGTGAATATGCGCAAGAAAAACCAGTTGAATTATGTAAGCGATTGGTTGATTTAACACCAGAAGGATTGGATCAAGTTTATTTGGTAAATTCTGGAACAGAAGCGATCGAAGCTTCGCTTAAATTAGCGAAACGTTTTACAGGTCGTCGTCAATTAATTTCTTTTCGAAATGCCTATCATGGGAATACACATGGTTCGTTGAGTGTCTCGGGTGATGAACGTAAGAAAGCTGCTTTCCGACCATTGTTACCAGAAGTTTATTTCATTGAGTTTAATAACGAAGAAGATTTACAAAAAATTACCAAAGAAACAGCTGGTGTTATTGTAGAAAGTATTCGTGGTGCTTCTGGTTTTAGGTTGCCAGAAAATGATTTCTTTATCAAGCTGAAAAAACGTTGCGAAGAAGTTGGTGCATTATTGATTATGGACGAAATTCAACCAGGTTTTGGACGTACAGGGAAATTATTTGGTTTCGAACATTTTGGAGTTGTGCCAGATATTGTAGCGATGGGAAAAGGCATGGCGAGCGGTTTGCCTGTTGGTGCGTTTATGACTTCTGATAAAATTATGAGTTCGTTGAAACAAAATCCTCAATTGGGACATATCACGACTTTCGGAGGAAATCCTGTGATTGCAGCAGCGGCTTTGGAACTACTAAATGTTATAGATGATGAAAAATTAATGGATGATATTGATCGTAAAGAACAATTATTCAGAGAAAATCTTCAGCATCCAAAAATTAAAAAAATTCACGGAAAAGGTTTGATGTTGGCTCCTGAGTTATCATCGCCAGAATATACGTTGTGCGTTCAGCAAGAATGTATGAACAGAGGTTTGATTCTTTTCTTTTTGATGTATAGCATCGAGAATTTACGAATTACACCACCAATTAATATTTCTGATGAAGATATTATAAAAGGTTGTAATATCTTAAAATCTGTATTAGACGATTTAGATTAAATTTTAATAAATAAAAAAGAGAATCAATTATGATTCTCTTTTTTATTTAACTCTTTCTCCCATACAACAATATTCTCTTAAAGGAATAAATTGCAGGAAAAGTTTTGTAATATTTCTTAATTCTCGTTTTGAATTCTGTAGTAAATAATTCTTGCTGTTCAGTGGTTAAGCGCTCTATATAAGGAATCAAGGCAGAACCAGATATAAAATTATAAAATTCTGTTTCGTCATTTCCGTAAATTGGATAAACTTTCATGTTAATGTTCAAATCCTTCAATCCATTATCAAACATGATTTTCGCATAATCATCTATCGTTAACAAAGGCGAATCTCGATGAAAATTATTCAAATAATTTGCAAAAGGTTTTTCTTGTGCCAAATCACTCAAAATAACATTTAATACATTATCTTTTTGACAAGGCATTTGCACCGCAAATTGTCCATTATCATTCAGTTTTAAGATTAATGTGGGAAACAATTTTTCATGATTATCTGACCATTGTAACGCTGCATTACTAAAAATTAAATCCCAATTTGTATCAGAATTTGCAAATTCTTCAATTGTTTTTTGCTGAAATGTAAGATTGGCTAAATCAAATTCTTTTGACTTTTCGAGCATTTCTTTAGAAGAATCAATTCCTAAAAAATTAGCATATTCAAATTTATTGGCAAGAATAGCTGTTTGTTCACCAGTTCCACAACCAACATCGCCGCAATTTTTCAAATTATCAGCAGAAATCAAATCCGCTAAATCATAAAAAGGTTGATAACGAATATTTTTGAATTGATTATAAATTTCGGGATTCCAAGGCATTTTTATTGAATTTTGAATGTGATTAAAGTTAATGAAATTTTATAATATTTATGATTAATGTAGATTTTAACATGTAATTATTATAAAATGTTGTTTATTTGAATTTTGTAAGAATAGAGATGAGCCAAGAATTAGAAACTATTGCAGATTATTATAATAAAATTAGTTTAAAACAAGCTGAGTTGATGAATTCTGCTAATTTTGAACACGATAAAGCGCATTTTAATATTTCTTTGCGTAAATATTGTAGTTTTAAAAGTCCATATAGTCGGCGAGATTATTACAAAATCAGTTTGTTGATTGGTGAAGGAATTTTTAAATATGGAAATAATGAAAGATATATTTCTAAACCGGTTTTATTTCTTCCATCTCCGCATATTTCTTATACTTGGGAATGTAAATCGAGTTTGCAAGAAGGTTATTTTTGTTTATTCAATCAACAATTTTTTTCTGAAAATAAAGAGTTTGATGTCTTCAAAAAAACATCTTTGTTTAAAGATTGGAGTTCTCCTTTTATTGAGATTTCTGATGAACAATTGCCTTTGATTTTGTCTTATTTTCAGGAAATGTATCGTCTTAATCAATCCAATTATCAATTGAGATATTTTAGTATTCGTAATCATTTATCTGCTATTTTTCATTATGTTTTAGAACAAAAAGTTGATGAAATACATGCGGTTGAATTGCCATCAAATGTGAGATTGTATAAGAAGTTTGATGAATTATTAAATAAACAATTTCCACTAGATTCACCTGCTCATCCACTTATTTTGAAAACACCCGCTGATTTTGCAACGAAATTAAATATTCATGTAAATCATCTCAACTCATCTGTGAAATCTGTAACAAAACAAACAACGACACAAATTATTAAACAGAAAATAGTTGAAGAAGCTAAAAACCTGTTGTTGTATACTGATTGGGATATTGCGCAAGTTGGTTATACATTAGGTTTTGAGGAACCTGCTCATTTTAATAATTTTTTTAAAAAACATACTTTAACTTCTCCATTAAAATTTAAACAAGAAAATTAATTTATTTGATTTTTGTAATTTTTTATTTGTCTTTTTTAATTCCTCAATTTCACATTCATTTTACTTTTGCATGGTAAAAAATGATTTATGTTGAGAGAAGCATCAGAAAAAAGGAAAAAAATTGTAAGTATACTTGGTTTCTTTTCGATTCCAATTTCGGGATTTGTAACAGATATCTATTTGCCATCATTTCCGTCGATGGCAAAATCGTTGATGGTTCCAGAAAGTAGTATTCAATTAACTTTGACTTGTTTTTTATTGAGTTACGGTTTATCCCAATTGTTTATTGGAAGTATTTTGGATGCAATTGGACGATATTATCCAAAAATTGTAGCATTATTTGTTGTATTAATTACAAGTTTAATTATAGCGAGTACAGATAGTATTTTGCTGATTTGTTTGCTGCGTGTTATTCAAGGAATTTCAGTTGCGATTATAGTCATTGCGACCAGAGCACTTTTTATTGATATTCATACACCAGAAAAGGCGAAACATTATTTAGGTTATTTCACGATTGTTTGGTCATGCGGACCTATTTTGGCTCCATTTTTAGGTGGATATTTAGAAAAGTTGTTCAATTGGCATGCGAATTTTTATTTTTTAGCTATTTACGCTGCTTTAATTTTAATTTTTGAATTGATTTTTAGTGGGGAAAGTATTGTTGAAAAGACTAAATTGAATTTGAAAAACGTTATTGATACTTATAGAATGATGCTTAGAAATCAATTATTTATAGTTGGAATAATGATACAAGCTGTTGCTTATTCTATTGTGATGATTTTCAATATTATTGGTCCGTTTTTAATTGAAAATACCTATCATTTTAATTCTGTTGTGATTGGTTATTCAACTTTAATTTTAGGTTTTTCGTGGATGATTGGCGGATTTGTCGGAAAGAAAAGAATGCATCTTGATTTTAAAGAAAGTATAGCTTTACCTATTATTGTTCAATTAATTTTGATTTCACTATTGATTATCACAGGTTTCTTTGTACAAAATCTATTTGTTTTATTATTCTTTGCATTTTTCATTCATATTTGTTCAGGAATTTTATTCACATCATTCTTTACTTCAAATATGATGGCTTTTCCTAAAAATGCTGGTGTTGCTGGGGGTTTGATGGGAGGAATGACATATATTATTACCTCGCTTACAAGTTTTATAATCTCAAGCACGGGTAAAGTTGATACTCAAAATGGATTAGCAATTCGATATTTTATCTTTTCATTTCTATTGTCTTTAATTATTTACCTTATGTATCGAATGAAAAAATCAGCTCGAAAAAAAGCTATAATCGTATAATTAAATCCGAGCATTTGCTCGGATTTTTTGTGAATAGAGTTTTATATTGTTTTTTTCTTTAAATTAGAATTGTTGAAAAAGTATTGGATTTCTTGATTTAATTTATTCGTAATTGCGATATTTTTTCAGTTAATTTCAATTGTAAAAGCAAACTTATCTCAAATGAGACAAATCAAAAACATTGAAGATTGGAATGATTTATTATCCAAAAAAGATAAGTCTGAGGATGATATTTTATTAATTGCACAAGTTTATGAAGATGGGATAAAATTTGAAAATAGTCTTGAAATTAAACAAGAATATAAAAAAGCTTTTGAATATTATTTAACTGGACTAAATTTCAAATATTGTAAAATAAGAGTTGCTGATTATTTATCAGAAGGATTAGGTTGTAAAAAGGATATTGAAAAAGCAATTAAGCTATACAACGAATTAATTTCTGAAAATAATAGTATTGCAGCATTTAATTTATCAACTGTATATCGTGATCTTGGTGATTATAAAAAAGTAGTTGAATTACTTTATAAAGTTTATGAAATAGATAAAGCGTATCCTATCGAATTAGCATTTCATTATTTGTACGGTTTAGGAATTCCGAAAAATTTAGAAATTGCTAAAAATATCTTTTTAACGATAAAATCTCAAGTCGAAAAATATTCCGTATATGAAATCGAACAAGTCAATTATCAATTAGCTTTACTTTCACTAGAAAATAATGAAATTAAAAATGCAAGACACCTACTATTGCAAAATGATAATGAAATATCTAATGATTTATTAAATATAATTGGAAAATAGAAATTACAACTGTAGTTAACATCGTATTATTAAAATATAAAATAAATAAACCCAAAAAAATCCGAGCATTCACTCGGATTTTTAATAACTTATATTTTAATAAACCGCTTCAGCGATTCTTTTTGTATTTATCGAATTACTCATTGTGTAGAAATGTAATCCTGGAACACCAAAATCAATCAACTCTTTACATTGTTGGATGCACCATTCAATCCCGATTTCCTTAATTCGTTCCTTATCTTTTGATTTCAAAACTTCCATTGCCAAAGCTTCTGGTAAATCCAAATAAAAATTCTGCGGAATCGACGTCAGTTGATTGAAAGTTGTCAAAGGTTTTATACCTGGAATAATCGGAATATTAATATCCATTTCGCGACATTTCTTTACAAAATCAAAATATTTCTGATTATCAAAAAACATTTGCGTCACGATATAATCCGCTCCTAATTCCACTTTCTTTTTCAAATAATACAAATCCATTGCAAGATTTGGCGATTCGAAATGCTTCTCAGGATAACCCGCTACACCAATACAAAAATCCATTGCATGCGACTCTTGTAGCTCGTCGTCCAAATAATTTCCAGTATTTAATGCTGTAATTTGTTCAATCAATTCCGATGCATGCGCATGTCCACCAACTTCTGGAACAAAAGATTTCTCCGATTTTATAGGATCTCCACGCAAAACCAAAAGATTATCAATTCCTAAGAAATTCAGATCAATCAATGCATCTTCTGTATCCTCTTTTGTAAATCCACCACAAATCAAATGCGGAATTGCATCTATCTTATAATGATTCTGTATCGCAGCGCAAATCGCAACTGTACCAGGACGTTTTCGTACTTGATATCGCTTCAACAATCCGTTTTCTTTCTGTTTGTAAATATACTCTTGACGATGATAAGTTACATCAATAAAAGCTGGATTTAACTCAACTAATGGATCTAAAGTTTTGAAGGTCGCATTGACATCTTGCCCTTTCAAAGGTGGTAAAATTTCCACAGAAAACAACGGTTTTCCGTTTGCGCGTTCTATATGTTCGGTAACTTTCATTCTTTATTTTATCGTTTAGCGAAGTTCGAATTTCGATTATATAATTTCTTTTATAAGGGCGTTCCCTTCGGGCGGGCTTTTCGTTGCAATCTTTTTTGTTGATTTCGACTTCGCTCAATCAACAAAAAAGGATTTTCACTACAATCCCTAACGCATTTTTTAATTTTGTTCTATATTCATTATCATTCTGAGCTTATTTCAGCAACTTATCCAAATTTGTGCGATTCTTCGAAAAGCTCAGGATGACAATTTTTGAGTTAAGTTCTAAATATCAATGTCTAAATACTAATATCTAATTCTTACGCCAAATTAGGACTCAACCAACGCTCAGCTTTATCAAGTTCTATATTTTTACGTTTTGCAAAATCTTCAACCTGATCCATTTTTATTTTACCAACTCCGAAATATTTTGCTTCTGGATTTCCAAAATAATAACCCGAAACAGACGAAACGGGATACATGGCCAACGAACTTGTTAACTCAATTCCAGCATTTTTCTCCACATCCAAAATCTTGAAAATCGTTTCTTTTTCTAAATGGTCAGGACACGCAGGATAACCAGGAGCAGGGCGAATTCCTTTATATTTTTCTGAAATTAATTCATCATTCGATAAAGTTTCATCTTTCGCATAACCCCAAACTTCTGTACGAACATATTTGTGCAAATATTCAGCATAAGCTTCAGCCAAACGATCGGCAATTGCTTTTACCATAATCGAATTATAATCATCTAAATTCGTTTCGTAAGCTTTGGCAATCTCTTCAATTTCTTGTCCTGCAGTCACAGCAAATGCACCTATATAATCTTGAATTTCTGAATCTTTTGGCGCAATAAAATCAGCAATCGAAATATTTGGTTGCTCTTTCGATTTTTTTGCTTGTTGACGAAGTGTATAGAATTCCTCGATTTTGTTATCATTTTCATCAAATAACTCAATCGTGTCATCGTTTACCGTATTCGCTTTGAAAAGTCCAAAAACAGCTTTTGGTTTTGCTAAATTCTCCGTTTCGATTTTATTTAACATTGACAAAGCATCTACATATAATTCCTTG
The DNA here is from genome assembly GCF_002429865.1 of Empedobacter sp. UBA5987. Taxonomy (NCBI): domain Bacteria; kingdom Pseudomonadati; phylum Bacteroidota; class Flavobacteriia; order Flavobacteriales; family Weeksellaceae; genus Empedobacter; species Empedobacter sp. UBA5987. The sequence goes on along the minus strand of NZ_DJBB01000054.1, from coordinate 41,279 downwards.
GCATTTGTTCCGACAATTTCATCATCTAAAATAGCTGGAAACTTTCCGTGTAAATCCCACGTTTTGAAAAATGGCGTCCAATCTATAAAATCTTTTAATTCAGAAACTGTTGTTTGATGCGTGAAAACACCTAATTTATTTGGTTTAAAAGGTTTATTTTCTTCAAAATCAACTTTTAATTTGTTTTTTCGAGCATCTTCAATCGATAGATATTCCTTTGATACAGCGCGATTCAAGAAACCTTCTCTAATTTTTGTATAATCAGTAGTAGTTTCTGTTAGCAATTCCGCCTGTTGATTTCCAATCAATTTTTGACAAATCGTAACCGAACGCGAAGCATCTAAAACATGAATTGCTTTGTCATATTCTGGTGCAATTTTTACAGCTGTATGCGCTTTAGAAGTTGTTGCGCCACCAATCATCAATGGAATATCAAGATTAAGGCGTTTCATTTCTCTGGCAACATGCACCATTTCATCTAAAGATGGAGTAATCAATCCAGAAAGACCAATCACATCGACATTATTTTTTTGCGCTTCGTCTAAAATTGTTTCAGAAGAAACCATTACGCCTAAATCGATAATCTCGAAACCATTACAGCTTAAAACGACTGAAACAATATTTTTTCCGATATCGTGAACATCACCTTTTACAGTTGCCATCAAGATCTTAGAAGGCTCTTTGTCTGTTTTATTTCTAAGTTTTTCTTCCTCTAAAAATGGCGTTAAATAAGCAACAGATTTTTTCATTACGCGAGCCGATTTCACTACCTGCGGTAAGAACATTTTACCACTTCCGAAAAGATCTCCAACGACATTCATTCCGTCCATCAAAGGACCTTCAATAACACGTAATGGAGAACCAATTTTTTCCAAAGCTTCTGCAGTATCTTCGTCAATAAATTCTGTAATTCCTTTTACTAAAGAAATTTCAATACGCTTTTCCAAAGGTAATTCGCGCCAAGTATCATCTTTCTTTTTCTCTTTTGTAACACCTTTTAGATGTTCGGCAAAATCAATCAAACGCTCTGTTGCATCGTCACGTCGATCCAATAAAACATCTTCAACGTGCTCTAATAAATCTTTTGGAATATCATCGTAAATCTCAATCATTTCTGGATTGACGATTCCCATATCCATTCCGTGTTTGATGGCGTGATATAAAAACGCCGTGTGCATCGCTTCACGAACCGCATTGTTTCCACGGAAGGAAAACGAAACATTCGAAACTCCACCCGAAACTAACGCATGTGGAAGATTTTCTTTGATCCATTTTGTTGCATCAAAAAAATCGATGGCATTACGGCGATGTTCTTCCATTCCTGTTGCAACTGGGAAAATATTCACATCAAAAATGATATCTCTTGGATTGAAATTTACTTGATTTACCAAAATATCATACGAACGTTTTACGATTTCGATTCGACGTTCATAATTATCCGCTTGACCTTTCTCATCAAACGCCATAACCACTGTTGCAGCACCGTAACGTTTAATTTTCTTCGCATGTTCGATAAATAATTCTTCTCCCTCTTTTAAAGAAATTGAGTTGACAATCGCTTTACCTTGAACATTTTTTAGACCAGCTTCAATAATTTCCCATTTCGAAGAATCAATCATAATTGGAACTTTCGAAATATCAGGTTCAGAAGCAATCAAACGCAAATATTTTACCATAGAAGCTACACCATCAAGCATACCTTCATCCATATTGATATCGATAATTTGCGCGCCACCATCCACTTGGTCACGTGCAACCTGAAGTGCTTCTTCAAATTTTTCTTCTTTGATTAATCGCAAGAATTTTTTAGAACCAGTTACATTTGTACGTTCGCCAACGTTTACAAAGTTTGAATTTTCTCGTACAATTAAAGGTTCTAATCCAGAAAGTTGAATTTTTACGCCTGACATTGTTCACTAATTTTTCGAGGTTCGTATTCTTTTGCTAAATCTGCCATCAATTTGATATGATCTGGTGTAGTTCCACAACATCCACCCAAAATATTAACCAATTTTTTATCTAAGAAAGGTTTGATAAAATCTCGCATCATTTCAGGAGTTTCATCGTATCCACCGAAAGCGTTTGGTAAACCAGCATTTGGGTATGCGCTGACATAAAATGGTGCTTTTTCGGCTAATACTTCTAAATATGGAATCAAATCTGTTGCACCTAAAGCACAATTTAACCCAACTGAAATTAAATCAATATGTTCTAATGAAATCAAGAAAGCTTCTGTTGTTTGTCCAGAAAGTGTACGTCCAGATTTATCTGTTATTGTACCAGAAGCCATTAGAGGAACGTTGATTCCTGTTTTTTCTATCGCATCTTGAATTCCATAAAATGCTGCTTTTGCATTTAAAGTATCAAAAATAGTTTCGACAAGTAAAATATCTGCACCAGCTTCTAACATTGTTTTTGCTTGACGATAATATACATTTGCCAATAAATCAAAATCCACATCGCGATAACTAGGGTCATTTACTTGTGGCGAAATAGAGGCTGTCTTGTTGGTTGGACCTAAAGATCCAACTACAAAACGAGGTTTATCTGGGGTAGAAAACTCTTCACAAGCTTCTTTTGCTAAGCGAACGGCTTCGTAATTTAATTCATCAACCAAATCAACCATATCATAATCAACCATAGAAATAATATTGGCATTGAACGTATTTGTTTCGATTAAATCTGCACCAGCAGCCAAATATTCTCGGTGAATATCTTTTATGATTTGAGGTTGGGTTAAAACCAATAAATCGTTATTTCCTTTTAAAGAAGTATGAAAATCCTTGAATCGTTCTCCACGATAATCTTCTTCTTGTAAATTGTGCTTTTGGATCATCGTTCCCATTGCACCATCTAAAATAACAATACGCTCTTTTAGTATATCGTCTAATTTCATTCTAAATATTTTAAAAGCCTTATGGGAAGAAGTGTGAGGTAAGTCCTTATCTTTCTCTATTTGAGTAGGATTTAGCACCCAACTATACTTTGGGTTGCTAAGATTTCAACGGGCCTATTCCCTCCATCTTTCTTTATAAAGCTATGTGCAAAATTATTTAAAGTATTGAGAATAAAAAAATCAAGATTGAAAAAAACGAGTTCGAAACTTGGTTCATAGAAATAATTTTTGTTTGAAATAGTTCAAAATCTCTAATAGGTCATTTTTGAAATTTATTTTAGAAAATATTTCTTTAAAATTACTATTTTAAAGAAATAATATTTTAATTAGTTATTGAAAATTGTAGTTTTTAGAATATTTTTAATAAAAATAGGGTTTTATTAAAAATTATTAAGATTTGTTTTTTCTTTTAATTGTATTTTTTAGAAAATTATTTTTGTCTATAAATATTTATAGAATAAAATTCATTATTTGTGTATTTTTATCTATAATTACGGAAAATATTAAATTAAAGAAATGAAATTAATTTGGATATATAGAATTCTTTCGCCTAAATTTGTCCTCAGAAATAGTTCATTAAAATTTACATTTTATCAAGAAAAGTGGAGGGAAATGGCCCAAAGAAACTTTAGCAACCTGATTAATGAATCAAGGTGCTAAATCCATCCTTATAGGAAAGATGAATAAAAACTACTGTAAACCAATCTTCAATAATATTCTTTATTCAAAATGGTTCAATTGTTTTTATGCGATTGAACCATTTTTTTTCTTCACTTTTCTTTGGTAAATAATTAAAAACAAAACAAATAAATGAAAAAAATAAATATCGGATTGTTCGGATTTGGAGTTGTAGGAGAAGGAATTTACAAGGTATTGGAAGAAAAACCACAATTGAATGCTGCAATTAAAAAAATTGTAATTAAAGATAATTCTAAATCTAGAAATGCTCCGTCTGAATTATTTTCGACTAATGCGGATGATATTTTAAATGACGATGAAATAAATGTTGTTGTTGAGTTAATTTCGGATGCTGATGCGGCACATGATATCATTATAAAAGCGTTCAATAAAGGTAAACATGTGGTAAGTGCAAATAAAAAATTGATTGCAGATCATCACAAAGAATTATTGGATTTGCAAGCACAAAACAATGTTTCTTTTCTTTATGAAGCCTCTGTTTGCGGGTCAGTTCCGATTATTAGAAATCTAGAAGAATATTTTGATAACGATTTATTGAATTATGTATCTGGAATTGTAAATGGGACAACAAATTACATTTTGACGAAAATGGCGAATGAAAATGAGTCGTATCAAGATGCCTTAAAAGCAGCGCAAGAAAGTGGTTTTGCAGAAGCTGATCCAACGGCTGATGTAGAAGGTTTTGATGCGTCGAGTAAATTAGCAATTATTACGTTGCATGCTTTCGGTAAAAAGATTGATGTTGATCAAGTTATTCGAAAAGGAATTACTTCATTGAAAGTTGAAGATTTTAAATACGCAAAAGAAAAAAATTATACAATAAAGTTGATTGCTAATTCTAAAATTAATCATCAAACGGGTGAAATTACATCAACAGTTTTGCCAACTTTTGTTGAATTAAATAAAACAATTGCGCTTGTGAATAACGAATATAATGGAGTTTTGATTGGAAGTTCGCTTTCAGATGAGCAATTTTTATATGGAAAAGGAGCAGGGCGTTTCCCAACTTCTTCGGCTGTTTTGAGTGATATTTCTGCGTTGAAATATGATTATCAATATTCGATTCGAAAATATGAAAACAAAGAAGAAGGAGTTTTTAATCAAACAGGAAAGAAGCGAATTTATATCGGTTTTGAGAATCAAGCAGATGATGTTTCAAATATTTTTGATGAAATAGAAGAACGTTATCAGAGTAAAAATTACAATCATATTGTTGGTGTGATTGATATAGAAAAGCTCAAACAAAAAGAGACTATTGAAAATCCAAAACTTTCGATAATTGCGTTTGAGTAAATTTTTGTGATTAAAAAGCCTCAATATTAATTGAGGCTTTTTTGTAAATCTAAAAATTAAGGTTTTTGTAAATACTTTTCCAATAAAAGTTTTAGGGGTTTATTTTTAATTAATCCAGTATAAGTCATTTCAATTTTATAATCTTTTGAGATTAAAACCCAATATGGATAACTAATTTGTTCATTTTTATCAATGAATTCTTCTAAAAATAGGTGAGTTTTTTTATTCGATTTAGGTTCATATTTTTTGTTTAAAAAGATAATAGATTCATTTGTTTCTGCTTCAAATTCAATAAAATAAATGTCATTATTTAGAATTTGAAGTAATTCTTTATCCTTTTTTAATTGTTTCTTTTGAATCATACAGTAACTACACCAATTTGTCGAAAAATAAAGTAGAATTGGTTTAGGATTTTCATTAGAAATTGAATTAAATTTTTCTAATGAAATCTGTGCTTGGAGATTCAATGATGATAAAATGAATATGAAGTACCAGATTTTCATTAACGTAAATTGTATCGAACACCTATAAAACCTCTTGTTCCCTGCATAGGTGTATAGCTGTAATCATTTGGTTCAAAAATAACATCGTTTCTTCCTTTAGGAGGAGTAACGCCATTTCCAGGTTCTCCGAATGGGTCCCACCAACGAGCAATAACATCGCCTTTTGGTAAAACATTAAAAATATTTTTGATTCCACCATAGATTTCAATATTATTCTTAAATGATTTACTTAATTGAATATTTGCAATAACAGTTGGTTTTGAATATTCTGGTCGATAATCATTTTCTACTTGAGGTAATTTCATTTTGTCATTATAATTGGCGGTTAAATCAACAGTAAAACCTTTTTTGAATGTATAACTTGCTAAGAAATTTCCAGACCATTTTGGTGCATGATATTGAACTTCTTTTTCTCCATCTTCTTTTTTGTATACATCCATATAGGTTGCGCCAAGCATTATTTTTAGAGGAAAGTCAAATGTTGCATCTATGTTTAAAGAAACTCCTTGAGATATTGCGTGTCCATCTAAATTGTCATAGATAATCTTTGTTTCGTCAGTATCTGTATCAGCAATAATTTTGTTTGTGAAATAAGAATAGAATGTTGTAAAATCAAAGTTTAAAGCGGTGAAAGAAGTTGGTAGTTTGAATACATAATTAATATTTCCATTATATGATTTTTCAGGTTTTAATTCATTTTCAAAAACTACTTGTCTAGCTCCAGTTAATGCACGATGATCTTCTGTGAAAACATTTACAACACGAAATCCTGTACCAAAACTTGCTCTTAAAGTATGATGAGATGAAGGTGAAAATTTATAAGCTACTCTTGGAGAATGTATTCCTTTATGTGTTTTATCATAATCAAATCGATAACCAAGTAATAATTTATTTTCAGAGTTTAATGTCCATTCGTCTTGTACAAAAATACCAGGAATTGGTGTATTCATAGGGTTATTCTTAATTAGATTATTATCTTCATCATATTCTCCAGTCCCTCTTGTGTTATCATCGTAATAAGTATACTTGAATGAAGTTCCTAAAAGTAAACTATGTTGTCCAATTATTTTATCCCAATAAGCTTGAGCAAAAACAACTTGTTGTTTTCCTTGATACGATTCTGGACCATAAAATGAATTCTGTTGATGAAAATTATAAGAAAATTGAGTCATTATTTTCTCTTTTAGAGGTAATTGATACATTCCTATCGCTTCAAAACGATTTGTCATAATGCTTTCAGCATAAACTTCGTCGCTTCCTCTGTGAAGTTTTCTTTTCCAATTCATTTGACCTCCCCATCTATCTTCATATAAATAACGTAAAGCAACGGAAGCTGTTCTATTTTCTTGACGTTCAAAATCAAATTTATTGAATAACGTAATACGATCTTGTAGAGTTACATCCGTGAAACCGTCGTTATTTTTATCTTTCTTATTACCATATTTAAAGTAATTAAAACCAAATAAACTATTTACCTTTTCTCCTAAATTGTATTTGTATCCACCATCAAGATTGGTTTCCAACCAAGAAGTTGTAAAAGCATCCAAAGATAATTTTGGAGCAGATTTAGGAGATTTCGTAATTACATTAATTATACCACCCATGGCTTCTGTTCCATAAAGGGAAGATGCTGGTCCTTTTACAACTTCTATTCGTTCTACCAAAGAGTTCGGAATTCCGCTCAAACCATAAACAGTAGATAAAGAAGAAACAATTGGCATTCCGTCAATTAAAATCATGGTATATGGACCTTCCATTCCGTTAATATGAATATCACCTGTGTTACAAACATTACAGTTTAGTTGTGGTTGAACACCATTTATTAATTGTACAGCGTCAAATAATGAAGGTGTTGGATTTTTTTGAAAAAACTTTGGTGTATAGATTTCAATTGGAACTGGACTATCAGATTTTCTTACAGCTTTCATTGTTCCTGTAATTACAATCTCATCTAAATTTTCTGAAGAATCTTCCATATAAATAGAATCTTTTTGTTCCTGAGCATTTGATAGAATGGAGGTTAAGGTGATGAATAAATAAAATGTTGTTTTCATGTTAAGTAAAATTTATAATCAAATTAAAAAGTTAGACAAATCTAACAAAAATATTATTAAAAATGAATTTTTAAATTTTACTTAATTTTCAACTATATTTGTTTCCATGAATTCATTGGTCGAAGAAAATTACCTAAAAGCATTATTTCATCTTTCTGAAAATGGGAAAGGAGAAGTGAATGTGAAGGATTTGAGTAAGCATTTGGAAATAAAAATGCCTACTGTAAACAGTATGATGAAAAAATTAGCTGAAAAAGAATTGGTGATTTATGAATCGTATAAACCACTTCGGTTATCTGATAAAGGAATTCTGAAAGCTTCTTTGATTGTAAGAAAACACCGATTAACAGAGATGTTTTTGGTAGATAAAATGGGATTTGGTTGGGAACAAGTTCATGAAATTGCTGAGCAAATAGAACATATTCAAAGTCCAATTTTTTTCGATAAAATGGACGAATTATTGAATTTTCCTAAATTAGATCCGCATGGTTCTCCAATTCCAGATAAAAATGGAAAAATAGAAATTATCAATTACAAAAAATTGGCCGAATTTAAAGAAGGTGATAAAGTAGAAATATGCGCTGTTATTGGTTCTTCTGATGAATTTTTGAAGTATTTGAATTCAAAAAATATTCATTTGAATGATGAAATTGAAATCATTTCTGTTGAAGATTTTGATGGAACAATGAAGGTTAAGTTCCTAAAATCAAATGAAATTGAAATATTTAGTAATCATGTGACTTCAAGATTATTAGGTAGATAATGGTTTTTAATTTATAAAAAGAAAAAAGCAAGTTATTTAACTTAAAAAAGCAAGTTATTTAACTTGCTTTACAATTATTCCGCTTTTCCTTTTATTCTGAAAATTTTTCGAGAAGAAACTGGATCGTTAGATGTGATTGTTACAGATTTATTGAAATCTCCAGTAACTCCTCCACTTGAATATTTAATGGTAATATCCGCAGATTTTCCTGGTTGGATAGGTGTTGTAGGATATTCAGGAACTGTACATCCACAAGAACCAACAACGCTTTTAAGAATTAAAGGTTTATCACCTGAGTTGGTTACTTTCATCTTAGCTGTTACTTCGGTATTCAACTTTATATTTCCAAATTGAATTTCTTCTTTTTCTAAACTAAGTGTTTGAGCAAATAAACTTGTAACGCCTAAAGTAAAAGTGCCTAAAAACATTAATTTTTTCATGACGATAATTAATTTGTAACCAAAGTTAAAATAAATAATACAAAAAGTCTACCTTTTTTTGTATTTTAGTACTAAAATAATTAATATATACCCGTTGTGCATTTTGATTACTAAATAATAAAGTTGTTCATTTGATTGAAAATCAGTAAATTGCTTTAACTACAAAACATTTACAATGAACAACTTACTTGCAAATTACGAAAGAATATTGGAAGTTCTACGAAAAATATCAACAGATACACTTTTAATTTATCAACGTAGAAGACCTAAACTTTTTGATTTAGAACTTATCAGTCTTGTCTTAACTGCTGAATTTATGGGTATTGATAGTGAAAATCATTTATTTCGAAATCTTCCTAATGCGTTAAGTTGTAAAATTGAGCGTAGTATTTACAATCGTAGAAAACGTAGATTATCAGAGCAAATTAATAGTATTCGCCTCAAATTAGCGAAAGAATTTAATGAATTTGAAAATTGTTTCATCGTTGATAGTATGCCGTTGGAAGTGTGTAAAATAGCAAGAATTAATCGCTCTAAAATTTGCAAAGAACATCAGTATAGTGCACCAAATAGAGGTTTTTGTGCTTCTCAGCAAATGTCTTTTTATGGCTATAAACTTCATGCTATTTGTTCTTTAAATGGTGTTTTCCAGAGTATTGATATCAGTCCCGCATCTGTTCATGATATTCATTTTTTGAAAGATATAAAATCTCAACTGTCAGATTGTGTGCTACTTGGAGACAAAGGATATTTGTCACAAACAATTCAAATTGACTNNATTTAAAATGCACAACGGGTTTAATATATATTAATATGAAAAGAATTTTTGTAACAATTATGCTCTTGGTTTATGGCTTTGCTAATGCACAAATGTCTTCAACAGCTACAGTTAATGAATATAATTTACAAACTATAGTTGCAGAAGTTAAGCAACAAAAGTATACTGAAGGAGTAACAAATAAAGAAGAATATTTTGATGTTAATTTTCTTCCTGCTAGTATTGATGGTTTTAAAGAAAAGGAGAATTTTAGATATAATGCATTACTAGACGATTTAGAGTTTTTAAGAGATGGATATTTATATAAAATGAATAAATTATCAAACCAGACTATTAGATTCGATGATGGTAAAATTCTTAAGTATGTAAGTTATATTGATGGGGGTACATTAACATCAAGATATTTACAAGTATTATCACCTTTAGATCGAAAAATTGTACTTTATAGAAAATTATCTATTGATGGAGTAGATGGTCTTGGTGCTGGTGGTTTAAATGCTTCTAATAAGAGAAATTATTTTAAACAAGAGAAATTATTGATTGGTTATAATGACAAAATGTATAATGTTCCAAATTCACCTAAAAAATTTAAAGACTTTACGGATAAAGATGTAAATGCTATAGTAAGTACAAATAAACTTAATCTTAAAAAAGAACAAGATTTAATTAAACTTATTGATTTATTGAATAAATAAACAAATTATATAATATCTTAGAAATGTTGGGCAGATTGTGTAAATTTGCCCAAATTTATTTTAAGTCATATATAAATAATGGAAATCGCATCTAAATATACGCCAACGGAAGTTGAAGGAAAATGGTATGAATACTGGATGGAGAAGAAGTATTTTAAATCTACTCCAGATGAAAGAAAAGCTTACACAATCGTCATTCCACCACCTAATGTAACAGGAGTCTTACACATGGGACATATGTTAAATAATACGATTCAAGACGTTTTAATTCGTCGTGCGCGTATGCGTGGATTTAACGCTTGTTGGGTGCCAGGTACAGACCATGCTTCGATTGCTACTGAAGCGAAAGTTGTTGCGAAATTGAAAGAGGAGGGTGTTTCTAAATTTGATATCGGTCGTGAAGAATTTTTGAATCACGCTTGGGATTGGACGCATAAACATGGCGGAATCATTTTAGATCAATTAAAAAAGTTAGGAGCTTCTTGTGATTGGGATCGTACAAAATTTACGATGGATCCAGATTTATCAGAATCTGTTCAACGTGTTTTTATTGATTTATATAACAAAGGATTAATTTATCGTGGTTACCGTATGGTAAACTGGGATCCGGAAGCGAAGACAAATATTTCTGACGAAGAAGTTGTTCATGTTGATAAAAATGGAAAATTATATCATTTAAAATATCAAGTTGATGGAACTGATCAATATATTGTTGTGGCGACAACTCGTCCTGAAACAATTTTTGGTGACTCTGCGGTTTGTATCAATCCAAATGACGAGCGCTACGAATGGTTGAAAGGAAAACAAGTTATTGTTCCAATCGTTGGTCGTAAAGTAAATATTATCGAAGACGAATATGTTGACATCGAATTTGGTACAGGATGTCTTAAAGTTACGCCTGCACACGATGTGAATGATTACGAATTAGGTAAAAAACATAACTTAGATTTCATTGATATTTTTACAGATGATGCGAAATTGAATGATTTAGGATTAAATTATGCTGGATTAGATCGTTTCAAAGCGCGTAAAGAAATCGAGAAAGAATTAGAAGAAAAAGGTTTACTTGAAAAAGTAGAAAATTATAATAATAAAGTTGGTACATCTGAAAGAACAGGAGCGGTGATTGAGCCTAAAATCTCTAATCAATGGTTCTTGAAAATGACAGATTTAGCTAAACCAGCTTTAGATAATGTAATGAATGATACGATTAAATTTCATCCTGCGAAATTTAAAAATACGTATCGTAATTGGATGGAAAATGTAACAGATTGGAACATTTCTCGCCAATTATGGTGGGGACACCAAATTCCTGCATTTTTCTATGGTGATGGAAATGAAGATTTCGTTGTAGCTTTAACAAAAGAAGAAGCTTTACCATTAGCACAAGTAAAAACAGGAAATGCAGCATTAAAAATCGAAGATTTACGTCAAGATGAAGATGCATTAGATACTTGGTTTTCTTCTTGGTTATGGCCAATTTCTGTTTTCAACGGAATTAATGAGCCAGAAAACGAAGAAATCAATTATTATTATCCAACACAAGATTTAGTAACAGGTCCAGATATTATTTTCTTCTGGGTAGCACGTATGATTGTGGCTGGATATGAGTATCGTAACGAATTACCTTTCGAAAATGTATATTTCACAGGAATTGTTCGTGATAAACAAGGTCGTAAAATGTCAAAATCGTTAGGAAATTCACCAGATCCAATCGAATTGATGAATGAATACGGGGCAGATGCAACGCGTATGGGAATGTTGTTAACGGCGCCTGCTGGGAATGATTTACCTTTCGATGTTGATTTGTGTTTACAAGGGCGTAATTTCGCTAATAAAATTTGGAATGCTTTCCGTTTGATCAAAGGTTGGGAAGTGAAAGAAGATTTAGAACAAACTTCTGCTCAAACAAAAGCGGTTGAATGGTTCGAAAATAAATTCCAACAAGCATTAGCAGATATCGAACATAATTACGATCAATATCGTTTATCTGATTCATTGATGGTAATTTATAAATTGATTTGGGATGATTTCTGTTCTTGGTACTTAGAAGCAATTAAACCTACTTTTGGTGAGCCAATTGATGCAAAAACTTATGCAGCAACAATTTCTTATTTAGAAAATGTATTGAAAGTTTTACATCCATTTATGCCTTTCTTAACAGAAGAAATTTGGCATTTAATTGCTGAAAGAACAGAAAACGAAGCCTTAATTATTTCTAAATATCCTGAAGTAACATCTTTCAATGAAGAGATTATCAGGAATTTCGAAAATACAAAAGAAGCAACAACTGCTATTCGTGGATTACGTTCAGAAAAAGGAATGTCGCCAAAAGAAGCTTTAGAAGTTTTTGCTGATGCTCAGGCTGCGAACGAAATTTATGTAGATGTGTTCTCTAAATTAGGAAATGTTTCTAATTTCAATACAGGTGATAAACCAGAAAAAGGTTTTGCTTTCCGTGTTGGTACGTTAGAATTTATGGTTCCGATGTCTGATAATATCGATATTGAAGCTGAGCGTGAGAAATTACAAAAAGAGTTGGATTACAACCAAGGTTTCTTAAATTCTGTTCGTAAAAAATTATCAAACGAAAAGTTTGTTGCTGGTGCACCAGAACAAGTGATTAATGCAGAACGTAAAAAAGAGGCTGATGCATTATCTAAAATTGCTCAAATTGAAGAGCAGTTACAAGCTTTGTAATTTTAATTTAATTTTTAAAATATATGAAAAACCACTCCAAATTTTGGAGTGGTTTTTTTATTGATTTTTTTCGATTAACTTTAATAAAGCCTCAAAAAAGTATAAATGTCAAGCGAATTAAATTACAAAAAGAAAAAGTTGTATTCTGATTTTTTAAACCAAGAAAGAAATATTTTTGTTTGGATACCAGAGCGTTTTATAAATGAAAGTTTGCCTGTTTTGTATTTATTAGATGGCGGAATTAATGAAAAATTTAAGCAAATATCAAAACTAATTGATGAGTTAATTATATCAAATCATATTCAACCATTGATGATTGTAGGAATTGAAAATATTAATCGAAATTTAGATTTTACAAGAAATACATACATTGCAAAAGATAAAAAATGGGTTCCAGAATATGGAAATGCAGAATATTTTGAGAAATTTATTGTATTAGAATTACTTCCTTATATTTCGAAAAATTACTATACAAATAATTCGAAAACTATTGTTGGTGAGTCTTTAGGCGGATTATTGGTAATGGATATATTGTTTTATTTTTCGCATTATTTTGATTCTTATATCGCAATTGATCCTTCGCTTTGGTGGAATAACCACGAATTGTTTGATTCTTATTTTGAAAAATTTGATTTTAATCTATTAGAAAATAAAAAGATTTGGATTTCAAGTTCTAAAACTATTTCAATTTCAAAGTTTACAGATCAATTTGTAGAAAAATTACGCGAAAAAGATAACTTGAAATCAAATTGGAATTATTTACATGATCCTTCGCAAAATCATTTCACAATTTTCAATTCTTCAATAAAATCAGCGTTAATATGGATGTTTAAGTAATATTTTTTTAAATGATTCATATTACTTCAATAGGTTTCTCCAACAAGTTTGTCTAAATTTGCAAACCTTTTTAAAAAGAATTAATGCAGTATTTAGAACTACTTTTAATCGGAGTTTTCACAGCTTTTATTGGATCATCCATTCCTGGATTGTTGAATATGACGGTGGTAAAAATTGGGAAACAAGAAGGAACTAAAAGTGCATATAGTTTTATGTCTGGAACAGCGATTACGATTGCAATTCAGGTTTATTTGGCAATTTTTCTGGCAAAATTTATTGATTTTAATGAAGAAGTTACTAAAATTTTTAGGGAAGTTGGATTAGCTGTTTTTGTAATTATTACGATTTATTTTCTCTTTTTTGCAAAGAAACAAGATCAAAAAAAGAAGAATAAAAAGCTAAAACAACAAGGTGATGTAAAACAAAAAAATAAATTCATTTATGGATTATTGTTATCCGCTGTAAATGTTTTTCCAATACCTTTTTATGTGTTTTTAAGCGCAACGTTGGTTTCATATAATGTTAATGTTTTTGGACAACCAAATAGATCAGTTTTTGCTTTAGGAGTTGTTGTTGGTTCGATGATTATTTTTGGACTGTATCTGAAATTTTTTAACTCAAAATCAGAAGAAGATTCATTTATTTTGAAGAATATCAACTATGTAATAGGAGGAGTGACGAGTGTGATTTCTTTGTTAACGATTTATCAACTTTTTCAATAAAAATTTAATTCAAATTTTGCTTTGGATGCGAGTATTTAACCAAATATTCCATCACTTCATCACATTCTTTACCTTCTAAAATATAACTCAAAATATCCTCAATTAACTCATCAATAATTTGAGGATTAAACTCAAATTTTTTAGCCAAATCAATGCAAATTGCCTTTTCATTTTGATGAATATTCAAATCCACAACCATTAACAAAACAGCGTCGTACAACAAAGAAAGTCGATCTGTAAATGTTTTAGGCAACGTAAAATCAAACTTCGTGTTTTCGTTCAGAATATAACTTACATCTTTAGCAGAAAGTTCATGGTATTTGGCAATATCAGAAATAATTTGAATCTCTTTTTCATTCAAATTACCATCACTTTTACCAATAATAAATAAATTTTTGATGTGATTTAATTTATCAACCAAAGTAAGATTATTTTTCATTTGTCGCTTTTTGGGATTAAAAATACTCAAAATAATAGTAAATTAACGTTCAAATTTTTTCATGTGTCAGATTTTAAAACGAAAATAGATGAGATTTATGATAAGCAATGTGAGAATAAAGCAAATATTAGTCATCTTACTGTTTATCAGCGGAAAGAAAGTTTGAAAAACTTAGAAAATTCAATTCTAAATCATCGTGCCGAAATAGAAGATGCATTATTTTTGGATTTAAGAAAATCTAAAATAGAAGCTGATTCTACCGAAATATTTCCTGTTTTAGCTGAAATTCGATTATTTCGAAAGAATTTGAATTGTTGGACAAAAACGAAAACAGTTTCAAATAATTTACTTTTTTTCGGTTCAAAAGCGCAAATTCAACCAGAAGCTTTGGGAAATTGTTTGATTATTTCGCCTTGGAATTATCCTTTTCAATTGTCTTTAGTGCATTTGGTTGCTTGTATTTCAGCTGGAAATACAGCAATTCTTAAACCTTCGGAGTTTTGTCCAAATGTTTCAAAAGTTATTGATAAAATTATTTCTGAAGTTTTTGAAGAAAATCATGTCGCTCTAGTTGAAGGAGAAATTGAGGAAACAACTTATTTGTTAACCAAAAAATTTAATCATATTCATTTTACAGGTTCGCCAAAAGTGGGTAAAATTGTGATGCAAGCAGGTGCAAAACATCTTTCTTCGGTGACGTTGGAGTTAGGGGGAAAGTCGCCTTTGATTATTGATGGAACAATTCCGATGCAAGAAGTGGTTGAAAAAGCAGTTTGGGGAAAATTGATAAATTTTGGTCAAACATGTATTGCGCCAGATTATATTTTGATTAAAGAAGAATTTCAAGAGCAATTTATAAATATGTTTATTGAACATATTGAAAAAGTTTTTGGAAAAAATCCTGCTCAATCGAAAGATTTAGCGAGAATTGTAAATCTTCAAAATTATAATCGATTAAAAAACTTGATTGAAAATGCAATAGAAAATGGTGCAAATTGTCCTTTTGGAAATGAATACATTGAAGCTGAATTGTACATTAAACCAACTTTTTTGACAGATGTTCCAATAAATGCAAAAATAAATGAAGAAGAAATATTTGGACCAATTTTTCCGATTTATACATTTAAAGAAATAAATGAAGTAATTGAATCTATTAATCAGAAAGAAAAGCCTTTAGCGTTATATATTTTTTCGAAAGATTCTATTTTTATTGATAAAATTAAGAATGAAACTTCATCTGGTTCTGTGGTAATTAACGAAACATTGGTGCAGGTTTTACATTCAAATTTGCCTTTTGGCGGAGTTAATAATTCTGGAATTGGAGCTTCAACAGGTTATGCAGGTTTCAAAGATTTTTCGCATATGAAACCGATCTTAAAAGTCAATCGGTTTTTGTCACCATCAAAATTTCTCAATTATCCCTATAATTCTACAACTCAAAAGGTAATTGATTTTTTGATGAAATATTTTTAAATCTCGGTTCAACGATTTAATTTTATATTTGTTTTATACAACAATCAACGTTATTTTTGTAGTTAAATCTTATAGAATTGTTATCAAAAAAGACAAAATACGGACTAAAAGCAATGGCTCATTTGGCCAGACAAGAAAGTAACAAACCAGTTTTAATCGGACAAATTTCTGAAACAGAAGTTATTCCGAAAAAATTCTTGGAGGCTATTTTATTGGATTTAAAAAAGTTAGGTTTCGTCAATTCGAAACAAGGGAAAGGTGGTGGATATTATTTGGCACGTGATGCGAAAGATATTAGTTTAGCATCTTTGATTCGTGTTTTAGAAGGACCAATCGCGCTTTTACCTTGTGTAAGTAAAAATTACTACGAAAAATGTGATGATTGCCCTAACGAAGGCATTTGTACATTGAATAAGGTGATGGTTGAATTGAGAGATTCGACTTTAGAAATTCTTGAAAATAAATCTTTAGAAAGTTTAAAATAAATCTTTAGCCTGAGTTTTTCAGGCTTTTTTATTGGAAAATTTTATAAGAATGAAGAAAAAAAGTATAACTCTTTTTCGAGAATTCTTCCTAATTTCGAACATTTGTATTTCATGAAAAATAAATCTATACAAGAAGAGTTTAAAGAACTTTTAGAACAACATTCTTTTTCTACACATCGTTATTTATTGGCGATTAGTGGAGGGATTGATAGTATGGTTTTGTTAGATTTATTCCGTCAAACAGCTGCAAATTTTCAGGTGGCACATTGTAATTTTCAATTGCGTGAAGAAGACGCAAATGGTGATGAAATGTTTGTGAGAGAATATTGCGGAAAATATAATATTCCATTTCATTCAGTTCGTTTTGATGTTGCGCCTTATCAGAAAACAGGAAATTATTCGGTCGAAATGGCTTGCCGAAATTTGCGTTATGAGTGGTTTGAGCAAGTTCAACAACAAAATCGTTTGGATGTTTTGGTGACAGCTCATCATTTGGATGATAATATTGAAACTTTTTTGATTAATCTTTCTCGTGGAACAGGTTTGAAAGGTTTGGTTGGAATGCAAATTGATAATGGAAAAATCTTTCGTCCACTTTTAAATTTTACAAAAAATGATTTGTTGGAATATGCAAAATCAAATGAAATAAATTGGCGAGAAGATTATACGAATGCGACGGATGATTATACTAGAAATAAGATTCGTCATCACATTACACCAATTCTAAAAGAGCTTCATCCGCAATTTGATGAGAATTTTTTGTCAAGTTTAAATCATATCAATGATAATTATCAAATTGTACAAAATAAAGTTGGAGAAGTTAGAAGTGATTTATTCTCAGGAGATAATCCGATTGAAATTGAAATTTCAGCATTAAAAAAACTTCAACCATTAGAAACATTTTTACATTATTTGTTCGAAAAATATGGATTTTCGTCGAGCAAAGAAATTTTAAAATTTTTGGATGCAGAAACGGGAAGTGAAATAAAATCAGCAACTTATCGATTAATTAAAAATCGAGAAAATTTGTTGTTGCAAAAAATAGAAGAAGAAAATGAAGATGAATTAACGATTTTTGATGAGTTAATTGAAATCAATTCGTTAAATTTGAAGTTCGTGAAATCGATAAATCCACACGAAAACGCTACTGAAATAGTAGACTTTACATCAATTTTGTTTCCGCTTAAACTTAGAAAAGTGAAAGAGGGAGATTTCTTTTATCCAATTGGAATGAAAGGTCAAAAAAAATTGTTGAGTAAGTTTATGAAAGATTTGAAACTTTCTAAGTTAGAAAAAGAGAAGGTTTGGTTGCTTTGTGACCAAAAAGATCAAATTATTTGGGTGGTAAATCATCGTTTGGATGAACGTTTCAAAACGACAGAAACAAGTAAAAACTTTTTAAACATTACAGTATGTTAAAGAAACTTTGGATACTTTTTTTGTTTCCAATTTTAGTCAACGCACAATTATTTAGTCCTGCAAAATGGTCGAGTTCGGTGAAGGAGGTTGGACAGAATGAGTTTGAAATCGAGGTAACAGGAAAAATTGATAAAGGTTGGCACCTTTATTCAATGAAACATCCTGATGGAGGAATTGGAATTCCAGCAAGTGCATCATTTAAACCAGCTGCAAATGCAAAATTAGTTGGAGGTGCGCGAGAAGTAGGAAAACGTATAGATAAATACAGCCAAATTTTTGAACAAGATGAAAAATATTACGAAAATCAAGTAAAATTTGTTCAAAAAGTAAAAGTTTCGGGTGATAAACCTGTAAATGTATCATACACAATCGAATTTCAGATGTGTGATGCCGAACGTTGTTTGCCACCAGATGAAACAAGCGGAACAATAAAATTAACGCCGTCTGCAAAAGTTGAAGAAACGAAAGAAGAGGCGAAGCCAGCAGATGCTACAGAAGCAAAAGATACAGTAGCAGTAACTGAAATTACGCAGGATTCTGTTCAAGAAGATTCTACAGCAGTTGTTGCGGCAACACAAGATACAATCAAAAAAGTTGATGATTCTTTATTAGCAGATAACGAAAAGAAAGATAATGGTTTATTGAAAATCTTTTCTTTAGGATTTTTAGGAGGATTAGCAGCGCTATTGATGCCTTGTATTTTCCCAATGATTCCTTTGACTGTAAGTATGTTTACAAAACAAAGTAAATCGAAAGGAGAAGGAGTTGGAAAAGCCTTTATTTATGGTTTATCAATCATTGTTATTTATGTTGCATTAGGTTTATTGGCGACAGTTATTTTTGGACCATCAGTCCTAAATGAAATGTCAACAAATCCGTGGGTAAATTTAGCTTTCTTTGTAATTTTTATTGTATTTGCAATTTCATTCTTCGGAGCTTTCGAATTGACATTACCAAGTAAATGGGTAAATGCAGCTGATAAAGGTGCTGATAAAGGTGGATTAATTGGAATCTTCTTTATGGCATTCACATTAGCATTAGTGTCATTCTCTTGTACAGGACCAATTATTGGTTCGTTATTAGTTCAAGCGACGCAAGGAGGGAACTATTATTCGTTAA
Source organism: Empedobacter sp. UBA5987 (assembly GCF_002429865.1). NCBI lineage: Bacteria > Pseudomonadati > Bacteroidota > Flavobacteriia > Flavobacteriales > Weeksellaceae > Empedobacter > Empedobacter sp. UBA5987. The sequence goes on along the minus strand of NZ_DJBB01000054.1, from coordinate 21,964 downwards.
TCGTAGGAATGTTCGGTTTCTCTTTAGCATTAGCTATTCCATTTACATTATTTGCAATGTTCCCAGGATGGTTAAATTCAATGCCAAAATCTGGAGGATGGTTAAATACAATCAAAGTTTCTTTAGGGTTTATTGAATTAGCTTTTGCCTTAAAATTCTTATCAAATGCTGATTTAGTTTGGCAAATGAACTGGTTACCAAGAGAAATTTTCTTAGCATTTTGGATTGCAATTTTTATCTTCTTAGGATTATATCTTTTAGGAAAATTTAGATTAGAATTAGATTCACCAGTACAAACTATAGGTGTTCCGAGAATGTTATTTGCATTGGTTTCAGTATCATTTGCGATTTACATGATTCCTGGTTTATGGGGTGGACCATTAAAATTATTAAGTGGTTTAACACCTCCAATGACTTATTCTGAAGCGCCTCGAGGTTTTCACGAAGGTGTAGGCGGTGGACAAGCGACAGCTAAATTTGATGATCCTAATATGGTTGCTGGACCTCATGGAATTCCTGCATTCAAAGATTTCGATCAGGCTGCGGCTTATGCAACGAAAGTTGGAAAACCAATGTTGTTAGATTTCACTGGGCATGCGTGTGCAAACTGTCGTAAAGTTGAAGAACGTGTTTGGAGCGATGAGCGTGTGAAAAAGATTCTGGCTGAAGATGTTGTTTTAGTTTCGTTATATGTTGATGAAGCAAAAGAATTACCAGAAGATCAAAAAGTATTTTCGAAAGCGTTAGGTCGTAATTTGAAAACAGTAGGTAATAAATGGACTTCTTTCGAGATTGAACATTTTAATGCAAATGCGCAACCTTATTATATTTTGGTTGATAAAGATTTGAATCGTTTCTCAAAACCTTTAGAAGCTGAACTTGATGTAGAAGTTTACTTAAAATGGTTACAAGATGGAATCGCGAAGTATAAAGCGAAATAATTATTTTGTCCCGTCCTGAAAAATATATACAATTTTTCAGTGATTAAATACATAAATTAAACAGTAGTAGCTAACAAGTTGCTACTGTTTTTATTTTACATTCATTTAAGTAAAATTTAAATTCATCTTCAACCAAAATCAGAAACTGAACAAGCTATTTTTATCAGCAAAACGCAGATTAATAGTTGGATGGATTGGATGAATAGATAAAAAAATCTCACATTTGTGAGATTTTAATTAACTTATAATGTTACTTTTTATTAAAATCGTCATTTCTAGTGAAATTCTTTTAGAATTTTGTATCGAGAAAAAGATTTTAAAATATTAGTTTATAAATTCTCTAACATCAAGATAATTTCACTTTCGATGCGTTGCATCATTTCAGGCGAAATTTCTATTTGATGTTTTACATTTTCGATAGTATTGTACGTCAATTCTCCCGTTTTCAAATTTAAATTATATTCAATTTGTCCTTCCCAAGAATTACTCGATTCGTAAAATGAAACCATTGCAAAAGGTAATCTTGGCAAAAGTTCACCAAAATGTTCTTCTAATTTGATCCTATTTTCTTGATTAATTGTTAGTTTTTCCATGATTTAATAATCATTGCATTAGCAGAAGTTTCGTAGAAAATAATCGCTAATAATTGTAAAAATTCAGCATGATTTAGCTTTCCAGCAACCACTTCATCAATATCTGCCTCGTAATACTCTTCAATTGTTTTAGTCATCAAGGCCTTAAAATTCTCCAACGGAATATTTTGATCTTTCAATTCATTTAATAAATAATTATTCGAAGCTAAAAAGTCTGCACGAGTTCCGAAAATTGGAGATTTACGAATATTTAATGCATTATGAAAAGTTTGCGAAATCAAAACGCCACGTTCCAATTCTTCAAATTCCCAACCTTTACGAACTTTTCTCGGATTATTTTCATAAAAAATATGGTTGTGAAAAGCGTGAACATGTTTCGCAATATCCGTGTTGGTATGTAAATAAAGAAACTGCAAAATCGAACTAAACAAATGATTTGCGTTCAAATTCGCTGGATAATATGTGTACAATAATGGATAATGAAACAATGTTGTGTACAAAGGCGAAAAACTATCAATAATGTTTAAATTCAATACATTTATTCCTTCAAAATCTACTTTCTGATTCGTTTGATAATAATTAATTCCAGCCAAATAAATATCCTCATAACTCAATTCAAACTGATTAAGATACGCTCCAATCTGTTTGAAAAAAGAAGTATTTAAGTTATGATTTGTAACTAATTTATATTGTTTATTTTCAAATTCTTTAATAAAATCTAACTTAAACTCAGACTTTAAATTATCATTGATAACTTTATCAAAATCAAATGATTTCTTTCTAATTACATTAACGTAAATTTCGTTGTATGTATAAATAATTTGCTTGATTGGTGCTGTGTCTAAAGCTTCAAAAGGATTGATGTCAGCATTTGGCGTAGCATACAACGTAAACAAACGATGAAATTCTTGCTGAATCTTTTCTTCTTCCGCAAACATATTCATCAATTGATTGGTGTTCGCAGCAATAATACTTTCACCTAAAAAAAATAAAATACCAGCTTTCAAATCTTCATCAAAACCACATCTTTCAAGGGTTTGATCAAAATAAGTTTTGAATGGATTTTTAGGATTTTGGCTCATATCGAATAATTTTATTTTATCATTTTAAAAAGTAAAAGTATTGATTTTTTATAGATTTAAAACGAAAAAACCTCTGTAAAACAGAGGTTTTTAAAATTTATTTTAGTGAATTTGTTTAACTTGTTAAAATTCAACCATTGAAGGATTCAATCCAGAAAAACCATCAGCTGGCATTTCATCTATCGCTTTTACATCTTCTACACTTAATTTAAAATTATTTGAAGTTAAATTCGCTTCAATATTTTTTTCTGAAGAGGAGCGAGGAAGTGGTAAAATTTCTTTCGCCAAACAATAATTAATACAAATCTGACCAACTGAAACATTGTATTTATCAGCCAAAGAAACAATTAATTCGTTCTCCAAAATTCTTCCCGAACCTAGTGGACTCCATGCTTCAACTAACAAATCGTTTTGTCTACAAAAATCGACTAATTCTGGTTGCGAATGTCCTGGATGAATCTCAATTTGATTAACCATTGGTTTGATTTCAGCCGTTTCAAATAAAGCTTCTAAATGATTGATATTGAAATTACTTACACCAATCGCTTTTGCTTTTCCAGATTTGTAAATTTCCTCAAAAGCTCGCCAAGTTCCAGCATTCAATTCTGCCCAATTATCAGGAAATTGCGTTTCATTTGCTGGCCAATGAATCAAATATAAATCCAAATAATCTGTCTGTAAATCCGTTAATGTTTGCTGAAATGCAGCCATTGCTTTTTCGTATCCACGCTCAGAATTCCAACATTTAGATGTAATGAATAATTTGCTACGATCTACATTTTCAGCTTTCAAAACTGTTCCAATTTCTTTTTTCATTTTTGTAGATTGCTGCCGTGTCAATATGTGTATATCCTTTTGTTAATGCTATTTTTAGAGGTTCTATAACTTTTTCACCTTCTAATAACCATGTTCCAAATCCAATTGCAGGAATTTCGATCCCGTTTGATAGTTTAAAGTTTTCCATTTTTTCAATATTTATATATTCAAATTTATCTCAAAACAACCAATTTCAATAATTAGTAGACGTTAATTCTTATGTTAAAACTCATTTATAGAAATCTTAAATTTAATTGTTTGTTAACCTGTAGTGCATTTAGATAATATTAATTTTTAAGTTGTTAATATTTCTATTTTGGTTTCTGTTTATTGTTTGAATAATAGTAAGCGTGAGTATTTTAGATAGTATCCTTGTTTTAAAGCCTAAAAAGCTTTTAGCATAATTACGTCTAATCATGAACTGGTCACAGAGTTGAGAGAATAACGTTTCTATCCTTTTTCTGTATTTGCGTATTACAAAAGGCTGATTGGATATGCAAACAAAAATAGGAGTATTAGTTAAGCTACATTTTTATAACTAATTTTTTGTTGATTAAATTCTTCAATCGTTTTATAATTTAAGGCACTATGCCTTCTTTTTTTATTGTAAAATATTTCGATGTATTGAAATATTTCCAATTCCATTTGTTGTTTATTTATGAGTTTATTTCCATAAATCAATTCTGTTTTCAGTGTTTTAAAGAAACTCTCTGCCACAGCGTTATCCCAGCAATTTCCTTTACGCGACATACTTCTAATAACATGATGAGATTCTAGCATATTAGCAAATTTATTGTTGGCATATTGAACTCCTCGATCTGAATGAAAAATCAATCCTTTTTCTATCTTTCTGTTTGCTAAAGCGACTTTCCAGGCTGATAAACTTGTTTTTTCAGTGCTCATTTCATCGTACAAACTCCAACCAATAACCTTGCGATCGTACAAATCAAGAACAATTGTTAAATACAAAAATCCTTCAATTGTTCTGATGTAAGTGATGTCAGAAACCCATTTTTGGGCAGGTTTAGTGCTTTCGAAATCTCTATCAAGAATATTTTCTACAACCAAATAATTATGTTTAGAATCTGTTGTGATTTTAAATTTCTTGCTCAATTTACTTCTAATTCCAAGTTCTCTCATGTATTTTGAAACTGTAATTCGAGATATTTTAAATCCTAAATTATTTAATTCTGCTGTAATTCTTGGACTACCGTAACGTTGCTTTGAATCAAAATAAATCGTTAAAATACGTTGTTTCAGCTCTTCTTTTTTATGAAATCTAACAGAAAACGGACACTTTTTCCATCTAAAATAACTGCTTTGACTGATTTTTAAAACTTTACACATTTTTTCAATCGGATAAATAATTTCATGATTTTTGATGAATTGATATTTCAACGACCGCTCTTGGAAAAAATGCTGATCGCCTTTTTTAGGATGTCTCGTTCAAGTTCAGCATCCTTCAGTTTTCGCTCTAAATCGTGAATTTTTTCCTGCTCTGCAGTGAGTTTAAGATTTCCTTTACCTGGAAAACTTCCTGTACCAAATTCAGCATATTCTTTGCGCCATTTATATAGTAAACTAACTGTTATACCCAATTCTCTGGCTAATTCTGATATGTTTTTTCGCTCAAAACTTAATTCAACCGCTTGGAGTTTAAAATCGCTTGGATAAATTTTACGGATTCTTTTCATATATTAAAATTAAGGTTTTATGCTTAACTTTTACTCCCAACTAAGTTAGTATATCCAGATCTTTATAGTTTTTTTGATTTGTTCTCATAGGAACTTCCAGCTTTATATTGTGCGATGTAAACAAATCCAATTGGTATTCTGCGGATAAATATCCTTTATCAGCTAAGAGCGTACAATTTTTAAACTGCTGTTTTATATCTTTCAGATAATGAATGTCATGCACTGAAGCTGGACTAATATCCAAACTTTGAAAGACACCTTCCGCTGAGCAAACCGCATGAAGTTTATACCCATAATAATGCATTTTCTGTGAAGCACAATAACCTTTATTTGGAATTGCATAATCGGTTTCTCTGCATATTTTGCTACGTGAGCTTCTTGATAATTTGCAAACTTCTAAAGGCATGCTATCCACAATAAAATACTTTTCAGAACCATTAAATTTTTCTGCTAACAGTTTTCGAATCCGTTCCATATGTATAAATAATCTTCTTTTTCGTCTATTATAAACACTGCGTTCTATAAGTGACTTAATATCAGAAGGTAATATTCTAAAAAGTTGATATTCACTATCAATACTCATGTATTCTGAAGTCAGATTTAGGGCAACTATTTCCAAGTCAGATAACCTGGGCTTTCGTATCTGAAATAAAAAATTCTCACTTTCAAGATCTAAACTCTTTAATACTTCTAAAATTTTATCGTAATTTGCTTTAAAGTTGTGCATTGAATTGTGTGTGTAGTAACTACAATTTACTGCTTTTTAGTAGCTTGTACAACTTTTATATACAAGCTAATACAAATGCACTACGGGTGTTTGTTAATAAAATAGTTCTATATTTATTCTCGAAAAGTGATAGGAAAAAATATTAAAAATGACACAATTTACAGGTACGATTGAGGATTTTATGAATACACATGAAGAATTTATTAATACTTTGATTCTTAGAAAAATTAATCAACAAGTTGTATTAGATAAGAAAGATGCAGAAGATATTCAGCAAAATGAATTTATTCAACAAAAATTAGATGATTTAAAAGAACATATGACTGATTTGTTCGAAAATGAATTTGGTGATTGGGAAATTACAATGGATTTGGAATCTTTTGAGCAAGAATTTGACAAACATTTTCAAATTTCGAAGCAAGAATTAGAAGATAATGTGCTGTTGAAGTAGGCGATTATGGAAGAAAAACAGATTTTATATATAGATTTCGCAACTTTAAGACAATGGTATATAGAAGTCAAAAATTTTCTAGAAAAAACAACAAAAGAAAAAGTTGAAAATGTTGATGTTCTGATTGAGGAAGATTTATTTTTATCAGGATTAGATAATGAATCACTTTTGATAGCGTTTATAGAAAAATATGATATTGATTTTTCTAAATTTGATTTTTCAGAACATTTTTTAGAGGAATTTGAATTGATGAGTGGATTCCAAGTTCTCTTCAATATGGTTTTACTTCCGTTATATTTTCTGTTTTGGTTGGTGAAAGAATTTACTTTTGATTTGATTGACTTAAATAAATATTTGATTAAGATTGTGAAATTATTTTCAACTAATCAAAGAGAAACTCGTGATATGAGTTTTGGAGATTTGTTAACTTCTTATGTCAACAAGAAATATACGTTAAGAAACACTACAAAATTCGTTTTGCATAATCCTAAACCCTCATAAAATCTTCTTCCAACAAGTCTTCTAATGGACTTTGCATCAAAGATTGTGGTAAATTTCGGAAAGCAAAATTTCGTATATTCATTAAAAATTTATTGTCAATTTGAGCAACTTTCCCAGCCAAACGAGAAGTGTCAATAATATAATGTGTACGTTTCAAACGGCGTAAATTGTAATGCTCAAAAGCTAACAAAACATCAGTATCTTTTTTGATTAATTCATCATACAAAACACAAACATCTTCCACCGCCATGCATGCGCCTTGTCCCATGTTTGGTGTGGTTGCATGTGCTGCATCTCCAATTAACAATACACGATTAAATGCATAATTATTAATCGGTTTAATATCCATAATTGGTGTTGCTATGATGCTTTCTGGATTCGTTTTTTGTAATGTATTTCTGATTTGTCCCGAATAATCTTTGAACTGATTTTTAATATCACTTAAAGCGTAGTTGTAAACTTCAGAATTTAGTTTTGTATTGACACAAGCGTACCAATATATTTGATGATTGATAAGAGGAGTCAAACCAAATCGACCATTTGGTCCCCATGTTTCGATACTTTTCTTTGAGTTATACGATTTATCTTCCACAATGGCACGCCAACAAATATATCCCGCATAACGAGGTGTCGACTGTTTTAACAATTGTTGACGAATTGTAGAATTTATCCCATCAGCACCAATTAAATAATCACCTTCTGTAGAAGTTCCATCTTCAAAATGAAGGACAACTTTCTCAAAACTTTGTTCAAATAATTTTATTTTTTTTGACGTTTTAATTTTATTCGAATCAATTTTCGAGACTAGATAATGATGTAAATCTGCACGATGAATGGCAAAATTTTCGTTGTTGTAATTTTTTCTTAATCGTTCTGTATCGGCTTTCAGAATCGTTTTTTCTTTCCAATCTTGAATTTCAAAATCTTCTAACATATGCCCCAAAGGAGCAACTTCTTCTGCTAAACCTAGAATTTCAAATGCTTTCATTGCATTAGAAGCCAAACCAAAACCAGCCCCAATTCCACGAACTTCTGACGAAGCCTCGAAGATTTCGTAATCATAATTTAAGTCTTGCAAAGCTTTTGCTAAAGTTAAACCCGCAATTCCTGCACCCGCAATTAAGAATTTTTTACTCATTGATAAAAATAAAGTTCAAAATTAATCATTCTACTATAAACCAAAAAGAAAAGCGAATCAATTTGATTCGCTTTTCAGAAGTTATTTTGTCGAAAATTATTGTTCGTTAAAATATTTGTAGAAATATGGAATAGTTTCGATTCCTTTGTAGAAATTGAATAAACCATAATGTTCGTTTGGAGAGTGGATAACGTCAGAGTTTAATCCGAATCCCATTAAAACAGATTTTGTTCCTAATTCTTCTTCGAATAAAGCAACAATTGGAATAGATCCACCAGCTCTTTCGGCTAACGCTTCTTTCTCAAAAGTTTCAGCTAACGCTTTTTTAGCAGCGATAAAACCAGGATGATTTGTTGGTAAAATATAAGGTTTACCTCCATGATGTGGTTTTACTTTAACTTCTACAGAAGAAGGCGCTAAAGTTGGGAAATAATCTGCAAATTGTTTTGTTACAACTTCTGGATCTTGTCCAGGAACCAAACGCATTGAAATTTTAGCATACGCATGAGAAGGAATAACTGTTTTAGCACCTTCGCCAATGTAGCCTCCCCAAATTCCGTTTACATCTAACGTAGGACGAATAGACGCTCTCTCGATTGTAGAAAAACCTTCTTCTCCTTGAATATCAGCTATACCGATAGATTTTTTGTATTCTTCAACATCAAATGGAATTTTTGCTAAATCAGCTCTTTCATCTTCAGTTAATTCAAGAATTGGCTCGTAAAAACCTGGAATTGTAATGTGACCTTTTTCATTGATTAATTTTCCAATCATTGTTGCTAAAACATTAATCGGATTAGGAACAGCCCCACCATAAACACCTGAGTGCATATCGCGATTAGCTCCTTTTACCTCAACTTCTACATAAGATAAACCACGTAAACCAACAGAAATAGAAGGTTGTTCGTTTGAAATCATAGAAGTATCAGAAATCAAAATCACATCATTTTTTAATTTCTCTTTATTGTTTTTAACGAAATTTACTAATGAAGGAGAACCAACTTCTTCTTCACCTTCGATCATAAATTTAACGTTACAAGGTAATTCGTTTGATTTGTTTAAAGCCTCAAAAGCTTTAACGTGCATAAACATTTGACCTTTATCATCAGCAGAACCACGAGCGAAAATTGCTCCATCAGGATGAATTTCTGTTTTTTTGATTACTGGCTCGTATGGTCCAGATTCCCATAATTCTAAAGGATCAGCTGGTTGTACATCGTAATGTCCGTAAACTAAAACAGTAGGTTTTGAAGCGTCAACTATTTTTTCTCCGTAAACAACAGGAAAACCTTCTGTTTCGCATACTTCAACATTATCAGCACCTGCTTCTTTTAAATATTTTGCCACCATTTCGGCAGCATCATTTACGTCTTGTGTGTAGGCTGGATCAGCACTAACTGAAGGAATTTTAAGTAATTCGATTAATTCATCAAGAAAACGTTGTTTATTCTCTTGTATAAATTGTTGCGTATTGTTCATTTTTGTTTGTTATGAATAATAGGTAAATTTAAAAATAAAATCTTGATTAGACTTTCTTTTTCAAGAAAAATATAATGCGAAAACCTTTGTATCTTTGCAAAAAATTAGAGAATGATATTATATAATACAACTTTTATTGTTGAACAAGAAGTGCATGATGATTGGTTTGCGTGGATTCAGAAAGAGCATATTAATGATTATTTGAAATCAAATTGTTTTATCGGTGCTCGTTTAGGAAAAATAACTTCTCATATAGAACCTGGGGCGGTTTCTTATTCTTTGCAATTATTTGTGAATGATGAATTGACTTTAGATAAATTCAAGAATAATTTTTTATCAGAAATTAAACAAAAAAGTTTGCAAAAATACGCGACTAAAGTACTAAGTTTCGAAAGTGAAATGGAACATATAGGGGATTATAATTAAACAAAAGCTCGAGAATTTTCTCGAGCTTTTTTTATATTCTTTTTTGAAAAATAACTTCAATATTCAATTCAATCCATTGTTTGGTGCTAAAATCATAAAAAGACTTTGTAATAGTAGTAGATAGATGGTTGTTGTCTATAATTTTTAAATTTTCAATAGAAACATTTTTTTTATTTTCCTTGTTACCAGTATAGTTGCTTTCTGTATAACTACTATCTTTTATAACCATTACTTTATCCGATAATGTTGTAGATGTTGCAAAACCATATTTTACAAAATTCGCATAACCGTCTGGTATACTTGGATAATCATAATTTAATAAAGTTAGAGGAAAATTAAAGGATATTATTTTTACTTTAGGTCTAACTTCTAAAAAGTTCTCTTGTTTATTAAGAATTTCAATTTCATCCATCAAATTAGTTGATGTTTTTTTATCATTGTTTAAATCGACTGGGATATTAGCTATATAGGATACAATATTATAAGTATCAACTACATCTTCTTCCGAAAAACCATCATCATCTTTACATCCAAAATTAATAAGAATTATACTAGATGCAAGTAGTAGTTTAAAGTAATTTGTAATCATATCATTATGAATTTTAGTAAATATAATAATTTCATTGATTTGTTTAGTTATCAATTTTTGATTTATGTTTTTTTGACTTTAGTTGAATTATTTCAGAATTGGTTTCGATTTAGATAAAAATACCTATTACGATATTTTACTTCCGAAAAATTATAATTCAAACAAAGCGTTTGTTATTAAAATGAAAATGGGCAAATCACCTGATAAAACAGAAAAATTGATGGACGCAAAAATGTAGTTCCAAAATAGAATAAAAAAATGCAGTAGTTTTTCTACTGCATTTTTTGTTTATGTTTAACCTTCGAAGCTTCTTACAGCATCTAACGTTTTATTGATTTCAGCGTCTTTAATCGCATCAGAAATAAACCAAGTTTCGTATCCTGAAGGTGCAATGTAAACTTCGTTTGTCAACAAATGATGGAAAAATTTATTGAATCTTTCATGGTTACATTTCGTTACATCTGTAAAGTTTTTGATTTCTGTTTGTTCAGTAAAGAACACAGACATCATCGAACCTAAACGATTAATATGTGCAGGAATTCCTTTCTCAGCAAATATTTTAGAAATCTCGTTATCTAAAGTTTCTGTTGCATTATCAATACGATTAAATAATGCTCTATCATTATTAATAATATTCAAAGTTGTCATACCAGCACGCATCGCAATTGGATTTCCAGATAAAGTTCCCGCTTGATAAACAGGACCAAGAGGAGCAAGGTGATTCATAATTTCGCGACGAGCAGCAAAAGCTCCTACTGGAAAACCACCACCAATTACTTTACCAAATGTTACGATATCCGCATTAATGTTTAAACGTTCTTGAGAACCACCCATCGCTTGACGGAAACCAGTCATTACTTCATCAAAAATTAATAAAGCTCCATTTTCATCACAAATTTGTCTTAATCCTTCTAAGAAACCTTTTTCAGGAACAATACATCCCATGTTTCCTGCAATTGGCTCAACAATAATAGCAGCAATCTCGTCTTTATTTTGTTCGAATAAAGCTTTTACATCTTCCAAATTATTGTATTCGGCTAACAATGTATCTTTTGCAGTTCCTTGCGTTACACCTGGCGAATTTGGATTTCCGAAAGTTGCAGCACCAGAACCAGCTTTAATCAAAAATGAATCTGAATGTCCGTGGTAACAACCTTCAAACTTTACAATTTTATCACGATTTGTATAACCTCTTGCTAAACGAATTGCAGACATACAAGCTTCTGTACCAGAGTTTACCATACGAACCATATCGATGTTTGGTACAACAGAAGTAATTAATTTCGCAATTTCAGTTTCCAATTCAGTTGGTGTACCAAAAGAAAAACCATTTTTCATCTGCTCAACAGTCGCATTCAAAACACGCGGATCTGTGTGTCCAATAATCATTGGTCCCCAAGAATTGATGTAATCTACGTAAGCACGTCCATCTTCATCATAAATATAAGCACCTTCGGCTTTTTTGATAAAAATTGGCGTTCCTCCAACAGATTTAAATGCACGAACAGGAGAATTTACACCTCCTGGAATATATTCTTGCGCGTCTTTGAATAATGCGCTACTTCTTTGATACAACATAATTTTACAAAAATAGTTGCACAAATTTACTGAATCTTAAATGAATTATGAAGTGATTTTGATTAGATTATAAGTTTATGTGAAGATTTATTTTCTAAATACTCAATTAATGTTTTAATCAATTGATTTTCTTTCAAAATCGTTTGATTTCCAATCAAAAATAATTGCTCTTTTGCACGTGTTAACGCCACATTTAGTTTTCGGTCAACATTTCCTTGGTCATTCATATTCACCAACGCATTCAATTGTGAATGATATGTTACCGCAAAACTATACAAAATAATATCGCGCTGACTTCCTTGGTAACGCTCAACAGTATCAACTGTAATTTGTTCATGATTTGGAATATTTGCTAATTCTAATTTCTGTTTAATTAATGCAATTTGATTTCTGAAAGGCGCAATAATTCCAATTGTTTTCTTTGGATCAAATGGTTTTTGATTGATTTCGTATAAATGAATAATTTCTTGTACAAATTTCACAATCAAATCGGCTTCTTGTACCTTCGTTGAAGGTAGATAAGGATTTTCGTCAACATTGATAAATGCAAAACGATGATTGGTAATAAAGTTTTGTAAATCATTTTCTTGATTATAATTTTCGAAATATAAATCTGCACGTTGACGATTCAAAGTTTGTTTTATTTCTTCATTCAAATTTGGAATATCATAAGCAACATTTAATTTTCCATCATAAAAATAATTGTTCGGAAAATCTGCAATTTCAGCATGCATTCTTCCTTGATAAGTCAATTGATCAAAGGCATTTTCGTAATTATTTCGTTCACAAAATTCATACAAACGTTCGAAAATTGAGTTTTTACGATTGATTAAACCAATATTTTCTAATAATTCGTTGTTCGTTTTTGCTAATTCAGGATTTTGCAAAACAATTGCAGGCAATTGTTTGTGATCACCAATCATGATAAAACGTTCTGCTTTTGGTAGAATTCCAACAATTTGTGGTTCTAAAATTTGTGAAGCTTCATCAATTATAATTGTATCAAATCTCTTTAATTTTAGAATATCATTTTTAGTCGAAATCGAAGCTACAGTCGAAACAAAAATGCGTTGTTTACGAATAATATCTTGAATTGTTTTTCTCGAAAATTTTTCTCCTTTTTGTTCTAAATCAGCATCTTTTTGCTCAATAATTTTATTCAATAAGTTTGGATGAAATTCAGGAGAAGTAGATAATTCATTCCCAATTCTGATGAATTTTTGTTCAATTTGATCAGAAATAGCCGAATAGATCGATTCACATAATTCATCAACCGCGCGATTGGTATAGGCCAAGAGCAAAATATTACAATCTTGTTTCTCGTAGATTTCTTTCACCAATTCTTTGATGATAATCGATGTTTTTCCTGTTCCTGGAGGTCCATTCAACAAGAAATAATCTTTTGCGGAAAGTGCTTTTTTCAGAATTCGATTTTGTTCATCCGAAAGATTTGAGTTAAAATACGCATAATCCATTTGATTTCTTGGAATAGATTGCGTTAAAATCAAATCTTTCTTTGCTTTCGAAGAATGAATTAATCCATACAGATTTCGGTACATCGAAACAAAAGAAGAATCCATAAAATCGCGCTCCAAAGCCCATTTTCCTGATGAATCAAACGAATCAAAAAAGCGTGTATTAGGTTGTTGATAACGAAAACGTAACACAATAAATTCTCTCGAAATACTTTTAATTGTACATTTAAAAACCTGATTCGTTAAAACAGAATCTTTAAAATTATTTCGAGGATAAAGAATGCAAATATCACCTTCTCTAATCGAAATAAAATCATTCGCAGGATTAGTTCTTTTTAATTTAATTTCACGTTTTGGATCAGAAATATGATTCTCTACAATTTCTAAATCATAAATAATCTCGAAATTATTGTTTTTCTCTTCGAAAGTATTCAACCACAAACTCGCCAAACCATTGTTGGAAGTCGATTGTCCCAAACCAAGTTTCGCCATATATTGCTCTTTCGCAATGAAATTCGTAAAAGAGTAGAAGTAAGCCTTTTCTAAAGGCGTACTATTTTTTATCGGATAGATAAATTTATCCAATTGTTCTTCTAGAATTTCTTTGAAACGAGGATTAATTTTTCGTTTAATAAAATTCGCAGGTTTAATCGAAAAAATAGTCGATTCAATATCAGTTAAAGTGTGATTTGCTAATCGATTTTCGTTGATAATTATTCGATTTCGTAAATCAAAAATGCGTTGAACTCGCGCTAAAGTTGGCACATCAAAACGTAAATTTCCTTGATATACTTTCGAATAGAAAATATAGCCTTCGGTATTTTTGGTAACATCTTTAAACTCTAAATCATACAAAACACCAATAATTTGGTAATATAAAAAGAGCTGCGTCGCATGATTTGGTTTGACACTTTTTCCATCATCAGGAAAAGGTGCGCCACCAGATTTCAGCTCGATAATTTTATTTTTTTCTTCAGGATTAATATCCAATAAATCCAAACGTCCTTGAATTCCGTATTGTTCACATAAAAAAGAAGGCTCTATTAACGCACGATCCAATGAAATATCATATTGCGGAAAATCCTCCGTCAGCACTTTTTGAATACGATCAAAATGACCTTTCGCTTCCAAATAATAATTTTTCAAATCTTGTGGATTCGTCAAATCGTTGCAAGCCGTATATTCTAATGGATAATTTTTAAAATCATTCTTGAAAATCTCATTAAAATCAGTGTTTTCAATGTTTTCTGTTGAAAAGTGATCGACAACCGAATTAGCAAAATTTCCTAAACGAATGTGTTTGCTGTTTGGTGCTTCTTCAAACTTTTTCTGAATATAATGTAATTCAGAAGTTCCATAATCTTGAAAACATTCAGCAATTGCCGAAATATCAACCAAATAATCTGGTTCGAGAATGATGAAACGTGGATGATAAATTCCTTCTTCATCAATCGTCGAATTGACTAAATTTAATTGCGCACCAACCCAAAAATCCTCAACAGAAGTAAAATTTTCATTCACGCCATCTTCATCAATTTGAACTGTAATATTTTCTTCTGTTTCATTATCTTCATGATCGCAAATCAAACAATCTAGCTTGATTTCAATCACTTGAACACGCAATTTTTTTACCCGATTTCGAGAAAGAATTTTGTTGGTATAAAATTCTTTTTCAGGAAAATAATAGATAATTTCTGCTGGAATCATGACTTCATAAATTGAAGAAATAAAATCCGCAACATATTTATAATGTGTGAAATATTCGTGTTCAGTCGGTTCGTATTTCTCGCTCAGAATTCGTTGAGCTGTTTTACGAAACGAATGAATTTTAGTTGAAACTTTGTAATGATTACAGATAAAAGATAGCTTCGAGAAAAAGTTAGAAAACTGTAAAGCTTCGTTTTTTGTTAACTCAAATGCAATATTTTCAACCAAACGTTTTAAATCTAAATATTTAGAATTGATTGGTTTATTGGCAAGTTGAATTTGTAAAACTTCATTTAGCAGTTGATTTCCTATTTCTTCTCGATTCACGGCGATTAATTTGGTGTAAAATTAAGACTAAATATTGTATTAAAAAGACGTTTAATCCCACGTTTTCCAATCATCACTTGTAAACAACCATTCTGGAGTTTTAATTTTACCTTGTTGTAATTTATACCAAGGATTTAATTTTTTATCCATTGGATTATTAAGAATTTGAATTTCTTGAGCTGGTATATAACTTTGGGCGAGTAAAACAATTTTTTCGCCTTGTTCATTTTTTGCTAGATCAACTACCATAACGGCGTGTCCATAAGGATTTCCTTGTTGCAAAAGAATATCTCCAATTTTCACCTGTTCAAAATTAACCAATTTCAATTGATTTTTCAAAGAAGCTGTATTTGCGTAACTGAAAACATATTCTAAATACTTCCAATAATTTTCTGGTGAATAATCTCCATTTGCAAAATCTGTAAATTTGCGTGGTTTTCCGTCCAATAAAAAGTTAAAAGAGATTTCATTATAACGCTTTTGTAGATAGAGATAATCGGCTCTCAAACGCATTATTGCATCTGCACATTGATGTAAATCTTAGTTTCCAATTGGTAAATCAATCACTGCATTGTATACATTATTTACAGGTTTTTCTTTTCCATTATAATATTTCACAAGTGTTCCAAAGTCTTTCAATTTCAGATGTTGTAGATAATAACCAAATTCATTTTGACTATAATTTTCTCTTTGAAAACCTTTCGGTACGGAATATCGATGAATTATTTTATCTTCTTTTCTGTTTATAAAGCTTTCTTTCTCAATAATTTTTGGATTTGAATCATTATGAGTTTTAGAATTCGTAGAATTTTCATTTTTGCAACTAAAGATGAAAAATGGCAATATGAAGCAGATGTATTTTTTCAAATTATTTAATTCTCAAAGGTGAAACAATGACAGCAAATCCATCAGGATCTAAGAAAGAAATTCCGTTATCATTCCAATATGGATTTTTAGATTTTATTGGTTTGATCTGATGAAGTTCTAAACGTTCAATAATTTCGTCATATTCTTGTTGCGTTGTTGGATAAAATACCAAACAATCGTCTTCATCAAAATGATGATCGACATTTTCGTGAGTTGTTGTAAATTCTAAATGCCAGTCTAAATTTGGTTTTCCAATAAAAATACCATCATGTCCATTGTGATTTTGAAATTCTCCAAGGATTTTAAAATTCAAAACTTTAATATAAAAATCCTTTATTTTTTGGATTTGATTGGTATGTCGAGCGACTCTAAATTGCATAAAATTCACTATTATTATTGATTGAAAATTAGTATATTTTATTGAATTTTAATGAAATATTTAATCATGTTTAAACAAAATCGATATACAAAACTTTTTATCTGTTCGCTCTGTGTCTTTATAATAGGAATATTCTCGACTGGATATGGCTATAATTTGGATTATAACAAAAAGGATTATGGTGTATATTTTTTACTTGTAGGATTTCTTTTTATCATCATAGGGTTTATAATCGGTATATTTAGCTTAATAAAAGGATTTGTAAAGATATATCGAAAATAAACAATCCAATTTTACTCATATAGTTTATATAATATATTGATTTAGATGAAAAAAATAGTATTCTTTTTTGTTCTTGTAACATTCTCTGTGATGATTTCTTTTGCTCAGAAAAATGACAAAGTTAAAAGTGAAGAAATTAAAACGATCAAAGCAAATTTTAGTCGAATTAATTCAATTAAAAATTGGACAAAAATAAAAGAAGTTGAAACTGATGATTCTACCGAAGGTGGTTTTCTAAATTATTATTTTTTGAACAATAAATTAGAAAAAATTGTGGTACGAAAATTTGGAGAATCAGGTCAATATTTGGCTGAATATTATTTGTTAAATGATAAATTGTCTTTCGTTTTTGAACAAGATACAACTTATAATTTCCCTTTGTATTGGAAAGAATTTGATGATAAAAAATCGAAAATTGAAGAATCTCGTTATTATTTTGAAGATAGAAAATTGATTCATTTTATAGGAAAATCAAAAAATTATAAAACTGAAAGTGAGAATACTTTAAATGATTTTGATGAATTAATTAAGATAGAAAATAATTCTAAATAAATGATTTATAATAGTTATATTACAATTTGATTAACTTGTTTTATGTTCAAACTATATCCGTATCATTCTTGTTCTTTAGTATTATTGTTTCTATTAATTAATACACAACATTTTTGGATTCATGAAACTGGAATTTTCGCGATTGTTTTATATTTAATAGAACTTATTTTATTCATAGGATTAATTATTTCTACAATACTAAAGTTATATAAATATTTTGATGATGAAAGAAATTTCAAAAAAGGAATACCTGTCTTTATTAGCATTATTGTTTTGACTTTAGTTTTTCTATATCCATCAGGAATAATTACTGATAATACAATTTATGGTAAGGATAAATTATTTGCTTTTAGTGAAGGAACAGCAAGTTGCGGTATCAGCTATCATTTTAAATCAGATAGTATTTATATTGTAAATTCGTTTTGTTTTTTCCCTTCACGAGAAGTTGGTAAATATTATTTGAAAAACGATACAATATATTTTGATACTATAACTAATAAACAATATAAATTTGGAACAATAAATAGAAAAGATTCTATTTTAGAATTATATTATTTAGAACCTCGAACATTCAATTTTGACACATTGAAAGTAGATTCCACTATTATTAAAAGGAAAATTGAAAATTCAAAAAGTCATAGTTTTAATATCTCAAAAATAAATAATCTTGAATAAAAAAATCCGTCAATTGACGGATTTTATCTTTTTAATACACTTCTTCTTTTTTGAAGAAAACTGTGTCATTTCCTTTTCTAAATTTCAGTTCCGAATATCGAATCGTATAATCATCAGACATTCCGTAAGTTTCTAAAATAAAATTATCCTTAAAACGATAATTTCTATTGGTTTTATGTTTTGCATTCGAACCTAACTCTTCTTTCAAACTCAGTGTTTCTGGAGAAATTTTGAAGCGAGAATCAGTTTCTATTCGATTAATAATTGTATTGACATCGGCAGAATCCATAATCAAAACTGTTTCTAGTTTCATGTTTTTAATTCCAGAAATATCTGTCGATACAATCTTTAAATTTCCTTTAAAACCAATTCCAGCTTGATGTAAATCGGTTTTCAAATCATCGTTGGAATACATTTGACTTCTGTAACCATATTTCATCATCGGAATCATCACAATAAAAAATATCGTAAGTGATACAATCATTGCAGCTTTGTTGTAGCCAGCCATTCGCAATCCATAATAGATAAATGGAATCAAAATCAATAATACAATTCCGAATATAATGACAGCAATTAATCCTGATTCCATTAGCCGTTAATCATATTTAAAAATTCGTCTTCCGTCAACACGACAACTGTTCCAATTTCTTCTGCTTTTTTCAATTTACTTCCAGCTTTATCGCCAGCAACCAAGAAATTTAAGTTTTTAGAAACTGCAGAAATATTTTTCCCGCCATGATCTTCCACCATTTTTTGTGCATCAGTACGATTGAATTTAGTCAAAGTTCCTGTAAACAAAAACGTTTTACCTTCCAAAGAATCTGACAAAGGTTTTGCTTCTTCACCAATCTCGAAATTCAATCCATAATCACGTAAACGTTGAATCAAAATCTGATGTTGTTCTTCTTTAAAATATTCCTTAATCGAAATTGCAATTTTTTCTCCAACATCCGTTACAGAAACTAATTCTTCCATTGTTGCATTCATCAAACGATCAATATTTTGAAAATGTTTAACCAATTTTTTTGCAACCGTTTCACCTACATGACGAATTCCAATTGCGTACAACACCTTTTCGAAAGGTTGCTCTTTAGATTTTTCGACAGAATTAATAATATTTTGAGCAGATTTTTCAGCCATTCTTTCCAAAGGCAAAATATCTTCTTTTTGTAAAGTATAAAAATCAGCAATGTTATTTAGCAAATTTGCTTTGTGTAACAAAACCGCTGTTTCACCACCAATACTTTCAATATCCATTGCTTTTCGAGAAACAAAATGTTCTAATTTTCCAATAATTTGCGGTTCGCAACCATTCTCATTTGGACAATAATGCTGCGCTTCACCTTCATTACGAATTAATTCTGTTCCGCAAGAAGGACAATTTTTAATGAATTCGATTTCTTCGGTTCCAGGTTGGCGAACATCAGTATTGACACCAATAATTTTCGGAATAATTTCGCCTCCTTTTTCCACATAAACCATATCACCAATGCGGATATCCAACTTTTTAATAATATCTTCGTTGTGGACAGAAGCACGTTTTACGATCGTTCCAGCCAAAGAAACAGGCGCAAGATTTGCAACAGGCGTAATCGCTCCAGTTCGACCAACTTGATAATCAATACTCAATAATTCGGTTTCGGCAGCTTCAGCTTTGAATTTATATGCCATTGCCCAACGTGGAGATTTTGCTGTATAACCTAATTCGTCTTGTTGTGAAAAAGAATTCACTTTGATCACAATTCCGTCCGTTTCGTAAGGTAAATTTTTACGTTCGATATCCCAATGATCTACAAAAGCTAAAACTTCTTCCAAAGAAGTACATAATTTTGACGTATGCGGAATCTTAAAACCTAATTCATCAGCGGCTTGTAGCATTTCCCATTGCGTAGAATAAGGCAAATTATTTCCAATAAAATAATACGGGAAACATTGTAAACCACGTTTAGCAACTTCGGTATTATCTTGTAATTTCAATGATCCAGAAGCAGTATTTCGAGGATTTGCATACAATTCTAAACCATTATTAGCGCGTTCTTCATTAATTGAAGCAAATTTATTGAGCGGAATTGTAATTTCGCCACGCATATAAAATCGTTCAGGATAATTTCCTTTCAATTTCAATGGAACAGATTGTATTGTACGAATATTATTCGTGATTTCATCACCTTGCGTTCCATCTCCACGCGTTACAGCCTGCGTCAATTCTCCATTTTCATACAAAATAGAAATCGAAGCGCCATCATATTTCAATTCGCAAACAAATTCTACTTTTTCACCTAACGTTTTCTCAATTCGTTTTTCCCAATCTTGTAAATCTTCAACTGAATATGAATTGTCTAACGAATACATTCTAAATTCGTGTGTAATCGTCGGAAAATTTTTTGTAACCATTCCACCAACGCGTTGTGTAGGGGAATTGACATCAAAAAAGATAGGATTTTCGTCTTCTAACCGTTTCAATTCTTTCAATTTCAAATCAAATTCGAAATCAGAAATTGTCGGATTATCTAAAACGTAATAATTATAATTATGCTGAGTAAGCTCTTCTCGAAGCGCTAAAATTTTGTCTTGTATTTCCATTCTAAAAATGTTACCGAACAAAGATAAACACTTGAATTAATACGAACAATTTTTAAAATAATTTGGAATGATTTATATTTAGGAATATTTATTGCAACTATTAAAAAAAAATAATCAACTATGAATAATTTATTAGAGGTTTTGGACACAAAATCAAAAGGTTTTGAAAATACAGTTTCAATCGTAACAACTGGAGCAGCTGCAGGAATTGCAATTTCGAAAGCAATTAATAAGAACGAAAAAGTTGGCGCTGTTGTGGGAGTAGGAGTAGGTTTGCTGGTTTATGCAATGTTTAGTCCTCAAAACAAATTGAAAAAAGTGAATAAAAAATTGGAAAAACAAATAGAAGAATTTGAAGCTAAATTGGAAAAATAATCTGTTTTTATATGTAAGTATTTTAACTTATTTGGTGAGTTTGATTTTACCTGTGCATTTCATTTTTGACAATCCCGAAGAATATTCAGGATATATATACGCTTATGTCGGATGGATGGCTTTTCCTTATTTGGACTTTTTTTGTTGGTTAGGGAACTTTACATTATTATTATCTTGGATTTTTTATAAGAAAAAAATAGGATTAATATTAGGTATTATCGCTGTTATTCAAATGTCATTATACGAAATTAATCATTTAACAAGATTAGATATTTTACAAATACATGAATATGATTTACCACATTTTGGTTATTGGATTTGGTTATTTTCATCCATTTTTGTCCTAATTTATCATTACAAAAAATATAAATTAAAAAGTCAAACATTGTAAAGTTTGACTTTTTAGTTTTGTGATATTCATAATTCGTTCTCGAAGATGATTAGATAGAATTTATTCTTAAGACATTTTAAATGTTTTTATCTTAATAATTATATTGATTTTCGAATTAATTAGCAATCCATACTCTATGAAAACCTTTATTTAATGCCAATTTGGACTGATTTTCTTCTATTTTACGAATATGATAATTCGTTTTCGAAGATAATTTAAGTATAAATAAAATATGCTTGTATAATTTATTGATCTTATATTGTATTATATACCGGTAGTGCATTTGTATTGGATTGTATATAAAAGTTGTACAACCTGCTAAAAAGCAGTAAATTG